>DKJQ01000131.1 GCA_002454845.1 Ignavibacteria bacterium UBA6688 | reverse complement strand
GATAAGTTCAAAGAGCAGTTCAGCGATGCGGCGATGAAGCGGTTCGGAAGCGGGTGGGCATGGCTTGTTGCAGATGGAATGAAACTAGCTGTTGAGTCGACCGCGAACCAGGATTCACCACTCAGCGGCGGACATATTCCACTCCTCGGCGTCGATGTATGGGAACACGCGTATTATCTCAAATATCAAAATCGCCGGGCGGATTACGTGGGGGCGTTTTATAATGTGATCGATTGGGAGTTTGTAATGGAACGGTACAAGAAAGCCCTTGGGTAATGGGGTTTCGGGTTTTCGAAATCGACCTGTCGGCGCCCTTTTGCGACAGGTCGGTTTTATTCTTAGGGGATCGCTTGTCGGTATTCGTCCTTCAACAACCCGATCTTCTCCATCGGTATCCTCTTAAACCCGAGCTTAAAGGCCGGCGAATCATCCCGTAATTGAAAATTACCGTTCGCCGCGTCCATGAACCCGGGGTCCCCATTCATGAAAACATTGTCTTTGAACAATCCTCTCGACTCCACATCGTCAAACTTCAGCAGGTCGTACCCTTCCTGCTGGTCGATATTGAGGTAATACGGGTCCCATCCCGTCCCCCCCTCTGACCTCTTACGCAAGATATCGGGTGAGGCAATCAAATTATCCTTTATCGTCACCATGGAAAAATCAAACGCGAGATAATCGTAGACATCCATCCACCGTCCGCCGTAGGAGATGTTGCGCGTGATGATGTTGTTCTTGGGAAGGCGCGGCTCGTCGTTGTACAGTTTCAGCAGCTCGGGATACTTTACGCTGAAGGGGGGCTCGCGAAAGTTCATTTCATCCATTTTGTCGAAGAGCCAGGTGAACGTCCCGTCAAAATAGTATCCGGCCCAGCTCAACCCGCGGGCATCAACATGGACGGATGGCGCACAATCAATGAAGACATTATTCTCAACCCGGTTATCCCTCCCCCCACCGATGAAGGCCGCCCGTCCCGCTTTGTAGAAGATGTTTCCGTAGATCGTGAATCCGCTCCCCCAATCGTCCAGGTAAGCCGCCATCACGCCATGCAATCCCGGACTCAGTAAATGATGGAAGTAATTGTGGCGTATGATGTTGCCGCGCCACGTCCAATCACGCCCCGTATGGATCGCCCCTGCATCGCCGGTCTCCAGGTTCACATGATGAATCTCATTAAACTCGATGATGTGTTCATTGCCGCGCAGGTACATCCCCTCAAAGGGGGAGTCGTGCACGAGATTATGCGCCACCCGGTTGGCAACGCCGTCGAGCGTTACGGCATAGTAACCGGTCCGTACCCAGCGGCTGTAATGATGGATGTGGTTGTTAAGCACAAAATTGTTCCCTGCGGTCAGGCTCCTCCGGTCGCCGCCTCCGAGCCGGATGCCGGCAAGTCCGACATCATGAATATCCGAACTCATGATACCATTCCCGGTCCCGTCTTCGATAATGACTGCCTCACCCCCCAGCAGCCGTATGGTACACCCGGCGATCAGTACGTCCGATCCGCCGGTGAGCGTGATTCCTTTCCCCCGCGCATATTCGAAGACGAAATCTCTTACGGTGAGGTTCTTCGCATTTTCGATGGTGATCAACGGCTCCTCAAGCAGGGAAACAACCGCTGTTCCTTGTTCAACGGGAGAGGGGGGCCAGAAGTAGAGCATGCCGGTGGAACGGTCGAGATACCACTCGCCGGGCGTATCGAGCTCTTCGAGGACATTGAGGTAATAATAGCGTTGGTTCTTTGTGTATCCGTAATGGTGGTGCGGCTCGGCAAATTCAATCTCCCGTTTGAGCGTGTCGATTCGCTTCACTTTCTGAAAAGAATCACTCCAATCCCATGTCCAGTACCCATGCAGGTACATATCATCCTGCGGAGGCCAGCGGTTCGGTCGGAGATCATCGTACGAGATTCTTCCATAATGTCGACCAACGGGGACGTTGTCAAAACGCTTCTCGCGATCGAGCCCTTGGTTAATCATCTTCTCACCGGTCTGCGGCACATCCGACACGCGCAGCCACCCGGTATTCGGATATCGGGCCAGCGTCATTCGCTCGCCGTTGAAAAATAGCTCCAATCCCGGAGTTCCCCGTGCCGAGATGGTGCCGAAATCCGTAATGCCCATTTTTTTTAAATCGACCTGGACCACTTTCCCGCGCGCCGAGGGAACCAGTCGCTGAAGCGTTCTTACGTCCATGACACGCGACCATTCTGAAACATCTCTTCCTCCGGAGAGAGAAACCTTCTCACCCTCAAACGTCCGCCAGAGGATGGGAGCTTTGCTCGAACCGCCGTCCTCTGCTGTGAGCCGAAATGTTGAGGAGCGTTGGTAGGTTCCTTCACGGAGGCGAACGGTGATCCCGCCCTCAGGCATGCCGCGGGATGTTTTCAGGAAGCGAACCGCTTCACGTGCCCGCTCCAGTGTTGCAAAGGGGCCGTCCGAGCGATCACTGGTTGGTTCTGCTTTCGATCCGCTCCACCGGTCGTTGCCGGTGGGGGAGACATAGAATGTTGTCTCCTGGGAACGTGCGGTTGCAAGGGAAAAGAAAAGGAGAACGAAGAAGAAACTTTGTGGTTTCATGGGCGTTGGTAATTGAACGAGTGCATGGGGTTTGAGTCGTTTGAAAGGTGGGGAGAAAAGAAAAGAACCGCAATACACGGGGGCAAGGACCGGGGAGAATCTAAACCGTGGAAGAGTTTGCCAGAGCCTATCTCAAGAACATCTCTATGGGGCTGAAGCCCCTGTTGGTTTTTGAGTTTTCTTAACCCCGACCTGCCCCAAAGGGGTGGAGCCTGTGTGAAAAGTCACATTTTGGGTTTTTACACAAACTCGGTGGCTTCGCCAAAGGTCGGGGTTGTAGCCACGCCCTTCGGGGCGTGGATCAGATTCCACAAACTGACCTGGGTTTCAACCCCTTCAAAGCTCATAGGGTATTTTTGAGACGGCTTCTATTGAAACTCTGATATCTGGAACCGGGGAAGGTTTGGGCGGAGGGAGTCATGCATGTGCTGCAAGGCAGCATAGGCGTCCTTGCTCCCACGCTGGGCGGCGTTCCGGTACTGCTTTGCTGCTTCGGCCCATCGTTTTGAGACGACGTTCCCCGTCTCATAGCAATACCCGAGTGCGACCTGAGCGAGCAACGATCCTCCCTGTACCGCTTTCTCCAGCACGGCCAGAGCGGCAATCCTTGAATATTCATCAGCAGTCGAGTCTTGCACCGCGAGAGCGGCAATCCGGACCTGCGCTTCCTTGCTCCCCATCGCAACGGCTTCTTTCCAAAGCTCGATCGCCCTTTCCCTGTTTTCCTGCACCCATCGTCCGGAATAGTAGCAGAGACCCAGCTCAATACGAGCCTGGACATGGTTTGCCGCGACAGCAGTCTGGAGGAACTCAAGCGCTTTCTGGTCGGAGATGGGGAACTGCGTCTTCGAAAGGAGGTAGTCGAGACGGAGCGCGGAGAGAGTTGCATAAGTGTACAATGCGTCCGGATCCTTGCTTTCCACACGTGCCTTGAGACGCTCGAGATACATCGGTTCCTGGACCAGTTGGGAAAGGAGTGCGGGGGCACGGTTCGAGGACATGCGGATCGCGCGAAGATAATACACAGTGGCAAGCACGATGTCTTTCTGCACGCCGGTCCCACGGTCGTAGTTACGCCCCAGGATGGTGAGCGCCTCGGGGCTCCCCTCTCCGGCCGCGTCACGAAGGGCTTTCAAACCGGTGGAATCGAGGTCGATCTTTTCGGTTGACTTCTGCAACCCGAGCGCTTGCCGAAGTTGCGGAGTTGCTTCGCGCAGAGCATCCTGGAGGAGCGTCTTGTCGCTGGTTGTCGTGGTGTCCGATTCTCCATCCTGGAAGACAAACCCGAGCGCCAGCCGCGATTGCGGTTTCGATTTTGACGATGCTTTCGTTGTATCTTTTGGGACGCCCAGTCCCCGTGCTTCAAAGTCTTTTAACGTCTCCCGTGATGGAGCGTACCCCGCGTCTGCAGCCTTCTTCACCCAGCGGTACCCTTCCTCCCAGTTGCGCGGGACGACGAGGTTCTCGGTGTAGAACATGCCGAGCAGGTGCTGCGATTCCGACATCCCCTTTTCCGCGCACGTCAGCAGCAGGTCGAACGTTTTGAACGGATTCCATTCGCCCCCCCAGCCATTGAACCAGACGATGGCCATGTTGTACTGCGCCTCACTGTAGCCACGGTCCGCAGCCTTGCTGATCCAGTGCGCCCCTTTCGCCGTGTCCGCCATAACCCCTTCGCCGAGCAGGTACCGGAGTCCGAGCTCATGCTGGGCTTCGAGCTCCCCTGCGTTTGCCTTCCGTTCGAGGATGAACAATTGGAGCATGTTGTAGTTGATATCCGACCGCCGGATAAGCGTGGAGGGTCCCTGCGGACGATAGTTCTTATAGATGGGACTATCGGACTGGTTCTGTGCTTGAGCGGGAGAAAAGAGGGCGTAGGGAAGAACCCAACTCCACAAGATCAGCCTGCAAAATCGGTTCATATCGCTCCGGGGGGGAAGAGAAACGCCTCAATAACGTCAACTGTTTGGTGAAAATCAAACATATCTCCGTTGAGGGAAAAGAACCTCAAGCATAATTAGAAGCGGTCTCAAAAACAGGCAACACAGTCATTGCGAACCCCGATCTATCGGGGTGAAGTCCCGCTTCTGGATTCCGCATAGAAGCGGGATTCCAAAGTGCGGAACAATCTAATCCGCGCAGATGAGATTGCTTCGTCGTCCTTCGCGGAGTTTATCCCGTCGAGGTTGTTTACTTCGACGGGACTCGGACTCCTCGCAATGGGCATAATGCTCTAAAAGTGTTGTTTTTTTCAGCGGGGTTGGAGGAAGAAGTACCACTGAAAATAGTGTTCTCGGTACTTTCGCGCCAGTCCACGATGTCGTCGATATTTTTCCTTCACTCGACTGAAGTATCCTTCCAACGGATTGGTGGAGGAAGAGATCTCGGCATTGTCAATAAAATGAAATAGGTCGGGCAAGGATCGAACGAAGCGCATCTCACGAGGCAAACACCAAAGAAAACTCTTGCGGCATCTCGTGCAGTACCATCTCTGTTTCCCCTGCTTTGTCCGTCCATGACGCTTCACCTCGGATGAGGATGAACACACTGGGCAACGCTTTTTTGGCTCTCATTCTCGAATCCCGTTGTGTTTGTATCCGGAAACAAATTGAAATAGCGTAACTTACAAGAATTCTAGCAACACTTTTTAGCTATTATGCCC
>DKJQ01000061.1 GCA_002454845.1 Ignavibacteria bacterium UBA6688 | reverse complement strand
TGCCAGATCCAGGTGGCCTACGCGATCGGTGTAGCCCAGCCTGTTTCCATTAACGTCGAGACATTCGGCACGGGGGTCATTCCGGACATTGAGATCGCCGGGATTATCATGAAAGAAGTGGATATGACCCCGAAAGGGATCATTAACCGCTTAAAGCTCCGGCGCCCGATCTACCGCAACACCGCCGCCTACGGCCATTTCGGGAGGAACGAGGAAGGCTTTACCTGGGAGAAACTCGACCTGGTGAAGATGTTCCACATGGCAGTTCGGTAAAGAATGTTGAAGGTTCCAGGTTGAAAGTTCAACCCCAAACCTTCAACTTTCAACGTTCAACTTTCAACTTTCAACTTTCAACCTTTAAACATTAAACTTCAAACATTAAACTATTAACAGAGAACTATGAATGAGAAGAAAGGCTTTTACAAAGTAAAGGACTTGTCTCTTGCCAAGGCAGGCGCAATGCGCGTTGAGTGGGCTGAATCACGCATGCCCGTCCTGATGGCGCTGCGCGAGAAATACCGAAAATCGAAACCGCTCAAGGGCTTCAAAATTGCCGGCTGTCTCCATGTGACGAAGGAGACCGCCGTATTGGTCAAGACGTTCATCGAAGCCGGCGCGGAGGTGAGCTGGAGCGGCTGTAACCCACTCTCCACACAGGACGACGTCGCCGCCGCACTGGCCGCCGATGGCGTTTCCATCTTCGCGTGGCACGGTATGAACGTCGATGAGTTCTACTGGTGCATCGACGAAACTCTCAAGTTCAAACCCAACCTGACCCTGGACGACGGCGCAGACCTGATCTTCACCGTCCACAATAAACACCGGGAGCTCATACCGTACATCATCGGCGGCACGGAGGAAACAACCACCGGCGTCCATCGCCTCCGGGCCATGGCGGACGCAGGTGCACTCAAATATCCCGTGATCGCAGTGAACGATGCGGAAACGAAATGGGATTTCGATAACGTCTACGGCACGGGGCAATCGACCCTGGATGGCATCCTTCGGGCAACGAGCGTGTTGCTCGCAGGCAAGAATTTCGTGGTCGCCGGCTTCGGCCATTGCGGTCGCGGTGTGGCCCTCCGGGCCAAAGGACTCGGCGCGAATGTCATCATTACCGAGGTGAAGGCCACCGCGGCTCTCAAAGCCACCCTTGAAGGCCTCCGTGTGATGAAGATGGATGATGCGGCGAAGATCGGTGACGTGTTTGTCACCGCCACCGGCGTGAAGGACGTCATCGTCGACCGCCACTACAAGTCGATGAAGGACGGGGCCATCATCTGTAACACCGGCCATTATGATTGCGAGATCAACATCACCCATCTCGAGAAACTCAAGAAGAGCAAGCGGGAGATCCGAAAGGACAACGAGGAGTATGTGCTCAAAGGGGGTCGCCGCATTTACCTGCTCGCGCAGGGGCGGCTCGTCAACCTCGCCGCCGCAGAAGGACACCCCTCGGAGGTGATGGATATGTCGTTTGCGAACCAGTTCATGTCGCAGCTCCGCCTGGCGGAATCCTCAAAAAAGGTGAAGCGGCTCGAGAACAAGGTGTACGACATCTCGCCGGAGCAGGACCAGGAGATCGCCGGCGTGAAGTTGGCAACAATGGGGCTGAAGATGGATACACTCACGTCCGAACAGGTCAAGTACCAGAGCGATTACTCTTCCGGGACGTAAGCCATGCAAAACCTGACAGGTCTTCGAGACCTGTCAGGTTTTCACGAACAAAGGCATCCCGTTTGACCGGGGTGCCTTTTTTATTTTTCATCACGATTTCTTTCCTCCTGGTTGCGTTTCTCCCTGCGCCGTCCGACCGCTTTGTCCCGGACAATGGTCCGTTTCATCCCTGTAACGCGCCTCCGTCGTATTGAATTGACTCAGACAAGAAAAATAGATATTCTCATTCCACGCAGCCATCCCGTGAGACGAGATATCCTGACGGCTGAACCAGTCCCTGGCGCAATCCCTGCAACCCTGCTTCAATAAATATGCTGGAAGAAGAACTGAAACAAATTGGAGGAAACTGTTTGATGACATTGCACCGTTCGTTGTTCGGCATCGCACTCGTGCTCTCCATGGTTGGAGGAATGGCTTTGGGCCAATCCCCCACCGCAACCGACAGCACCAAAGTCATTCTCTCAACATCCCTGGGCGATATCACCATCGCCCTCTTCGATCAGAAATCCCCCATCACCGTCAGGAATTTCCTCGCGTACGTCGACAGCGGATTGTTTGCAGGAACGGTCTTTCACCGGATCATCCCGGGATTCATGATCCAGGGGGGAGGGTACACGGCTGATCTGGAGCGCAGGCCGACCTATCCACCGATCATCAACGAATCGAACAACGGTGTGCGGAACGGGCGTGGAACACTTGCCATGGCGCGCACGAGCGACCCGAACAGCGCGGCTTCCCAATTTTTCATCAACCTGGTGGACAACCGGAATCTCGATGCCGGGCCACGCGGGCCCGGTTACGCGGTCTTCGGAGTGGTTGTGGACGGGATGACGGTAGTGGACAGTATCGCCCGCGTACCGACGGAAACCCGCGAGCCTTTCCAGAATGTCCCGAAACAGCCGGTGGCGATTATCTCGGCAAAAAGACTCCGATAATCACGCGCTCGACACCCTTGTCAAGGCAAGCCATGGATATTCACACACTCCCGACAGCCGCCGATATTGCGTTCTTCCGTACCAACGGGTACTGGTTGAGTCCGAAACTCTTTTCCGATCCGGAGTTGGCGGAATTGCGCGTCCACCATGCCGCCGTTGTGGCCGGTGATTACGAAACAACACGCCCACCCTTGAGTCGCGAGCCGGAACCGGGGAATACGACCCGTCTTGTCCAGGTTAATAACGCGTACTGGACTGATGCGACCATTGCACGGCATGTGCTGAGTGTCCAGATCGGCCGCATGGCCACGCGCCTTCTTGGCGTCAAAGGAATCCGGCTCTGGCATGATCAGCTCCTTCTCAAACCCCCGCAAAGCGGCAAGGCGGGAAACATCGGCTGGCATCAGGATCGTGGATACTGGTCCTGCCTGGACCGCGACGACCAGATCACTGCATGGATTGCCCTTGAGGATGTGAACGAGGAAAACGGCTGCATGGAGGTGGTGCCGGGGAGCCACACGTGGGGCTTGCTCGGCGAGGATCAATTCTACCAACAGGACATCGAGCAACAGATCGCCCGGATCGAACAAAAAACCGGCAAACCCTTCACCACCATGCCCTGCATCCTCCCAGCCGGATGTGTCAGCTTCCACCACAGTCTGACAATCCACGGCAGCCGGCCGAATGTCAGCCAGCGACCGCGCATCTCCATTGCCGTTCATCTGATCATCGACGGAACGCGGTACCGCGCGGGCACACCTTCCGAAGACCACACCAGCAATACTCTTCGGCGACCCAGGGACGGCGATCCGTACGCGGGGCCGTACTTCCCCGTGCTCTTTCGCGAGGATGAACCAAACGCCAATGCGTGGATGACAGCAGAACACTAACCCATCAGATTCTCACCTTCCTCATTCGAACGATTGACACATGAGATTTTCCACTTTTGACTGGAGTATCGTTGCCGTCTACGTCCTTCTCGCATTCGCCATCGGGATGATGGCCCGGAAGCGGATCACCAGTATTGCCGATTTCCTGGTGGCCGGGAGGCATATCCGTTATAATCTTGGCGTCGCTTCCCTGGTCGCCACCGAGCTCGGACTGGTCACGATGATGTACTTCGCGGAGCAGGGCTACCGTTTTGGTTTCGCGGCGTTCATCATCGGCGTGATCTGGGCGGCAGCCTACTTCATGATCGGCCAGACCGGGTTTGTCGTGGAGCGGATCCGGCAACTGGAGATCATCACCATCACGGAGTATTTTCAGGTACGGTATTCCCGCGGCGTGCGAGTCCTCGCGGCATCGCTCCTGACAATCGCCGGGGTGCTCAGCCTCGGCGTCTTCCTTAAGTTGGGGGCGGTTTTCATCGTCCAGTTCACCGACATCCCGGTCGATTCCCTCCACATGACAATGACGGTACTCGTGGTGATCGTTGTGACCTATACGATTCTCGGCGGCATGGTCTCCGTCGTCCTGACCGACTATCTTCAGTTTGTCATCCTCGCTGTGGGGATGCTCGTGGCAACTTTTTTCGTACTTCAGTATCACGGCTTCACCGGGATCTTTGAGAAAGCAGGGGAATTGTACGGAGCCGGGGCCATGAACCCCTTCACGCATCCGGAGTATGGCTGGACGTTCATCGGGTACTGGGCTGTCTTCGCCATTTCGGGGTGCGTTCTTTGGCAACCGGTTGCCCAGCGCATCCTCGCCTCCGAGAAGCCGGAGTTGAACCGGCGCATTTTCAAATCGACCAGCGTGATGTTCCTCGGAAGGGCGTTCTTCCCGATCCTCTGGGGAATTGGAGCCGCCTTGTATTTCGGGGCCGGGGGAGACCCCACGGCCGGTATGCCGAAGTTTCTCGCAGAGATCCTTCCCATTGGCATTCTCGGTTTCCTTGCAGCGGGGATGTTCGCCGCACTGATGTCGACCGACGACAGCTACCTGATTGCGTGGAGCGGGATTATTGTGCAGGACCTGATCGCGCCGCTGCGGGGCAAGGAGATCTCAGGCCCTGGAAGAGTCATGCTGACGCGCATCTGCGTTTTTATTATCGGAATTCTCATGCTCATCTTCGGCATTTGGTACGAGTTGAAAGACAGCGCATTCCGCTACCTGTTGGATGTCACCACGATCTACTACGCGGGGGGATTACCCGTTCTGGTGGCCGGCCTGTACTGGAAGCGGGCAAGCCTGCCGGGTGCGTACCTCGCATTTGCTTTCGGAGCCTTCCTCCCGCTCGCCTTCGTAACCGAAGATATCATTCTCCAGGCCCGCGGCATAACCGACGCGGGGTTTTTCAGTGAACTCCTCTCACCCAACATGCGTGGATTGATGAGTTTCGTCCTGGGTTTCATCGGCATGGGAATAGGCTCGATCACGACACAGAATAATCCTGCGGTCACTGTCGCAGGTTTTGAAGAGAATGTCTGAGCCCACGAAACACCCCGACTATAAGAGTGTCGGGGCAGGCGCTCAACACACGAAAGAACATCTTTTGAAACCGGACTTCGCTCTCATAATAAAAATCGACCACGAAAAACTCTCCTGGAGTTTTTCGCGTAGTTCGTGGGCAATTGTTTATGCTGAGCATGGAGTTTGAAAGGAGCATCGATGGACTTCTGGGCAATTATTTGGCTGGTGGCACTTGGACTCGGGACGCTCGGCTTCGCTTTCATCGCCGGAAACGTTATCGTCAAAGGCTTTGCGGAGGTGAAGAGCCTTCTGAATGACCTCGCGAAGGGGCCGGAGTAGCGGGAGAGAGGACATAGCATTCGCCGCACATCGATCAAGAAAGGACTCTCATGACCAGGATGTTTCGCAGAGCCGGATTGGCTCTCCTTCTTCTTACCATCACCACCTCCGCTTTTTCCCAACTGTCCCATCCCCGACTTATCGCTGACAGGGCGGATATCGAACGCGCGCAACAATGGGTCAAGGAACACGGTTGGTACCGGGGCATTATGGAGGCGCACAAGCGGGACGTCGACCGGTTCATTCAGAAGAGACCAATCTTCGTCTCCCCCATCAAACAGGTATACGCCTACAAAATGTACAGTTGTCCAAACCATGATGTCGAGTTACTGTACGAAGAATTCAGACCGTCCGAACACCGTTGCCGGAGGGATACCACGGAAGTCATCCGCGGCGAGAAGTACGACATGGCCTGGGCGGGATGGTATAACCGCCTCCTCGCCTCCCGCCTGGTCTGGATGGGTATCCTGTACAATGTGTACGATGACGAGCGCTATGCAAGCGCTGGAAAAGAAATCCTGATGCAGTTCGCGGAGCTCTACCTGAAATATCCCACCACCAACACGATCCTTGGCCCGGCCCATGTCTTCTTCGGGACGTTGTCCGAATCGTTCTGGGGAACCGACATGGCGTACGGGTACGACCTCCTCTATAATTACAAAGGATTTTCAGAGAACGACCGGGCCAAGCTGAAAAACGACTTCTTCTACCCGCTCGCGAAGATCACCCAACAGTTCCCGGAATCGGCCTCCAACCGACAGCTCTGGTACAACAACGTCTCAGCCGCAGTCGGGTTTCTCTACGGCGACCAGGAACTGGTCGACTTCGCGCTCAAGGGGAAATATGGCTTCTACTGGCAACTCGGTTCCGCCACTCCCGAGAGCGGGTTCTGGGCGGAGTGGTCCGGGTACCACTTTGTGGCCTTGCGCGGCATGATCCATCTTGCAGAGATGGCGCGGCATAACGGACTCGACTTGTACAACCTCGAAATTGCCGGACGGACGATGAAGAAGATGTTCGATGTGCCCTTCGACTTGATCCTCCCCAACTATGAATTTCCCCGCAGCAAGGATAGCGGCGGCGGGAACATCCTCGAGTACGCGACCTACTACGAGGTCGGGTATGCCGTGTACAAAGACCCGAAGTATCTGGCGCTTCTCAATCTCACCAATGTGATGCGGGGAAAACAGATCGTCGGTGAGACTTCAGCGTTGGGCGAAGCCGATGCGCCTGTGACGATGTTCAACATCGCCGCCGAACTTCCAAAAGAAACCATGGACATCATTCCGGAGGCGAGCGTAAACCTCGAAGGGAACGGGTTCAGTGTTCTGCGCAACGGCTCCGGCAAGGACCGGCGGTACCTGTATCTCGACTATGGCATCATGGGGGGCGAACATGGACACCCCGACCGGTTGCAGATCGGGTACTACGCGGGGGGACGCAACTGGCTGCTGGATCCCCTGAACGAATCGTATTTCAATCCGAACCTCCAACTCTGGTTCCGACAGTCAATCGCCCACAATACGCCGGTCGTGGACCAAACGACCCAGACCTGGACCAACGGATACGGTATTTTCTTCGGTGCGCTTCCGGGGTTGCAGGTCAGTTCCGGCGCATCCACGACAGCGTATCCCGGTTCAAAGATCACCCGAACCGTTCTGCAGGTAGGGGACTATTTCCTAGACCTCATTGACTTCGTCTCACCGGACACGCGGACCATCGACTGGCCACTCCAGAGCTTTGGCGCGCTCTCACTGAGCGGACTGACGCTAAAGCCCGAGCCGCGCGACCTCTTCGGACACGAGCCCGGCATTGCTGGGTACGATCAGCTCAAGGAAATCCATTCCGGAGTCACCGAGAACGGGTGGACCGGCGTGTTCACCGAAGGGAATCAGCACTTCATGGTCAAGTCCATCGGCGAGAAAGACACGCGGGTCTTCCAATCCATAGCTCCCCGCATCGGAGGATTCTACAAACAGATGGTAACGGACCCGAAACCGATGCCGATGATCATCAGCCGGCGAAGTACCAACTCGACCCGCTTTGCGCACCTGATGCACGCGTACGACCGGACGCCGGCGGTGCTTGAATACACCCGCCGCTCGCAGGACACCTATGTCGTCCAGCGAACCGACGGCGTGGATATTTTGTTTGCCGATATCCCCCGTTCCGAATATTGGGTGATGAAAAAGGAAGGAAACGCCGTGAGGACATTTTCGGGATTCGGGATAAAGGAAGTGCGGGACGGGTCACGGGTGATCATCAGTTCCGACTTCCCCCTTGCCGAGATTGAGTGTCGATGGAGCGGCCAGACTCTTGCCGTCCGGGCCCCGGATCAGTACAACCGGATCCGCATCCTTGCCCCTGGCATCTCATCCTTTGAAGTCAACGGGGCCCCCGCCTCCGCGCGCCGGGAGGGTGAGTACGCCATCCTTCAACGAACCGGAAACGTGTCCCTCGAACTGGTCGCTCCGGGAGACAGCGTTCTGTACGTCGGGCGTTCGAACCCACTGACGGTCCACGTCTGGAACCTCACACCGAATGCCATCGATGGGAACGTCTCCGTCAGCCTCTCCCCTGACTGGAAGGAACGGGTCAACAGCCAGTTGACCTGGTGGGGAGGCGTGGTCAATCTGCTCCCGCTGAACAAAGGGACGATCCGGCGGACAACCATGCCGGCCCGGCATCGCACCGATGCCGACTGGATCGAGGGGCGAACGTCCGAATCACACCGCGTGCCGATCGGGCGGGCGTCCGTGTTTACGATCAACCTGGAAATCCCCAATGATGCGCCGCCGGTCACCTATCTGGCAACGATCCGGTTCGGGTCAGTGGAGATACAAAAGGCGCTCCGCGTGACCCAACCCGTGACGGGCGAGCTCACGCTGTCGAATGGAGGCCAGGCGCGGCTTGACGTCACGCTGACTAATCACACACGCGAGAGCCAGAACGTGACGGCCCAGCTCGGACTTCATGAATCGTGGAAGGCAACAGGGCCGACCAGGAACGAAGTAGCACTGCAACCCCTTGAGACAAGGAACATCTCCATCCCCGTTCAGCTTGACGGATACAATCCAGACAACCAGTATTATCCCGCGCGGTTATCAATGGAGAGCGGGCAGTATAGTCTCGAATTCGAACAGGACCTCTATGCCGGGATCGCCCATTTTGCTGCCACGCCGCCATCGCTGGACGGAACCTGGCGCGGCTGGATCATGGAGAACCCCATGGCCATCGACAAACCGACACAAGCCCATAAGCTCCTGCTCGGTAACCAGCCCTGGAATGGTCCCTCAGATCTGTCGGCAAGAATCTATGCGATGTACGACGATCAGTTCCTGTATGTGGGTGCCGACGTTTCGGACCAAACGGTTATCACCACCTGGGAGTACCCGAGGATGAGCTATGCATGGGACACGGATTGCATGGAGGTGGTGATCGATACGCGCACCACGGCGGACCAGGGAACCGATCCGCCAACCCCCGGACTCTTCCGTCATCTCTCGATGCCGGAGTACCGGAAGACTGAACTGCCGCAGGAACTCTGGCGCGGCCACGGCGCAGGCGGACCGACCTTGCCAAAACCGCTCCTCGTGCAGAATGCGGAGACGTACTTTCAAAAGACAGAAAAAGGATACACCATCATCTGCCGCTATCCCCTCGCAAGCCTCAACTTGTTGAAGCCCCAACCCGGCATGAAGATCGGGTTCGATGTGGCGATCAACGAGAACGACGGATCGACCTACAGGAAAAACGTCCACCTCTGGGCCGGCTTTACCTCCAACCAGACATGGTGGGACCTGGGATCCATGGGCGCGTTGATCTTCGGGCCGCGAAGATGAATCCAAGCTCCTTGTCGTTCTCCCACGAATCCTCACGAATCTACACGAATGGATATCCGGCTAAATTGTTTTTAGTGAAGATTCGCGAAGATTCGTGGGAAGATTTTTTTGAACCTCTTTTTGGACTGCGACGTTGTTGCCTATGAACTTTCTCCCGATCGTTCGGAAAAAGTGGCTCTTCATCGTTGCCGGATCTTTCTGGGGCATCATCGGTGTGTTCCTTCTCGTGCGGGGAATGGGTTGGTTGCTGGTGGCTCAAGGACCCGCACCCATCTTTTTGGGAACAGCTGGGATCTCGCTCGGGATTCTGGGGTACTTTTCCGGATTCCGAGGGATCGCAAAACAGAGTGTCCTGAGAATTCACAAACTCCCCGAGCGAAGTCCCTTGACTTCGTTCCTTGCCCCCCGAGGATATGTGATGATCGTGCTCATGATCTCGCTCGGCTTTCTCCTGCGGCAATCCCCCATCCCCAAACTGTATCTTTCTCCGTTCTATATTGCCATGGGCTGTGTGCTGATGCTCGGCAGTTCCCAGTTCCGTTTGCAGTTCCTCGGATATCCTGCTGAAGATCCAAGCGAATCAAAGCCCTCATGACGATCCGGATAGCACGGGAAGAAGACATCCCTCAACTTCTCCCCCTGATGCGGGGACTTGCCAAGTTCGAGCACTACATCGATGTTTTTTCTATTACGGAAGAGGTGATCCTCGACCACGGCTTTCGACGGAACCCGCCCAGCTTCTTTTGCTTCGTCGCTGAAGATCCTGAAACGCGAAAGATCGTCGGGATGCTCGTGTACTACTTCATCCCGTACACGGCGATCGCCAAACCGACTCTCTATATAAAGGAACTCTTCGTGGCTCCGGAGGCCCGCAATCTTCGGGTCGGTGAAGCGCTGATGGAGGCCGTTGCGAGGGAGGCGGTCGCGAACGATTGCGGCGTGATCAAATGGGAGGTAGCCCCCTGGAACAAGGACAGTATGCGGTTCTACGAACGGCTCGGCGCAGAGCCGAATCATGATTGGGTGGACTACAGCATGAAGCCGGAAGTTTTTCGGAAACTCGCCGGCCGTGACTGAGTCTCCTTTTCCCTTGAACCGAAGCCGCAAATCCCCCCCCTTCCATGAATATCAGATGTGAGAACTGCCTGAGGCCTTGATTTCTATCCTCCCCCACCCCCCATTCTTCCCAATCACTCTACTGACATCATTTTTTCTTCTTTTCTTGTAATTGCTCCGCGTGGGTGAATGACCAACCCACAAATCTTCACTAACCTCCACGAATCGTCGGAGTCAC
>DKJQ01000365.1 GCA_002454845.1 Ignavibacteria bacterium UBA6688 | reverse complement strand
AATCAAACGAGGGGGGATGGTCAGGTGAATTTCTATCGTACCAGAGTACGCGGTGATATTACGATCTTGAGTAATGGAACGCAATGGGGTCATGATAGAGATATTCGTATGTGCGATAATTTTCCGGCCAATACAACGCAGTACACGGACACCGTATGGATTGATGGCAATATTTATGTGAGGAAAGCTCCCGACGGCCAATTTTCTCGGTTAGCCATCAGCGGAGGTGGCAATACCAATGTGACGGTAGTTGTTATTATCAAGGGGAACGTTGTCGTGGAGGATAGCTGTGTCTTTGGCAGAAGCAACAGCCAGACAGATATTCAGGTGGAAATTGGCGGCGATTTGATAGTCTCGGGCGGGGGCATGGTCTATAACGGTGCAGCAAACCCCTATATGATAAAGAAAATCGTTTTCACGAAACAAGGGACGGCGAAGCTCTCGATTGCTGATGGGGCGGGGGCTTTTAATAGACTCGCAACAGTCGTTGGACCCCAGAGCTGGGAAGTTGCTGCCGGATGTACGCTTGATGTTGGGACGAGCAAAATTGACTCGCTGGATACGGGTTTCTTCGCGATTAGTAACGGCGGTGTCGTGAAAATGACATACGGTACAAACAGCGGATACATTCGACCCAAAGGCGAGAGTGGTATCATGAATTTTGACCGGGACTCATTAAATGGAACTCTGACTGCAAACGGGAATTCTTTCGTCTTTGCCAATAACGTTGTTGGTGCGGGGACCATCACCTACTCAGCATCAGCCATACAGAATGTCAGCGATCCCGGAAAGGCTGCCGCGCGCCAATGGGGTGTCAAACCGGTGGGTATTACGAGTGCGGATCTTTCGTTTGCTGTCTCTCCGTACGATATCCCATCAACGGCAAATTTCAAGAGATTCGTCACTATGAAGTATGGTGTCTCCGGGACAAACTGGGTGAATCGAGGTCCCGTTGATTTTGCTGTTGATGACCTCTTTGGCGATACCCTGAGAATGAGAGGGGCGACACTCACGGGTGTAACGGATCTGTATGGCACCTGGTCGATCGGTGAAGCATCAGTCACCAGGGCAGCAACATCATCCCCCGATTTCGCACACTGGCCTGTCATCCGGAACGTGCGTGAGTTCTCCGTGGACTCGATTGCCGGGTTGGTGACACCAGACAGCATGCAGCTCAAGGGCCTGGTGATTAACGGCTCTGTCACGGTTGATGCCATAGCACGCCCGCGCCTCTCAAGAACATACCCCGCCAACACAACCAATGAACTGGATACGACGTGGGTGCAGTGGTCGCTCGCGCCGAATGCGGGGCTCCAATTCCAGTGGAATTCGCTATCGATGTTAATACGGGGAACCGGTACCGGCAACATGAGGGCGAACGTCTATATCTCGAAGGATCCCACGTTTGCCACCAGGATACCCGTGTTCCTCTCCACGGAAAACCTGCCATCGGCGTCATGGGTGAATATTGCCATCAACGGGATCTTCATGACTGCAGGACCGGGTGAAAAAGTCTATGTCCGTGCATACCCGTGGCTCCACAATCAAACAGAGCAGGCAAGAAACTTCGTCGCCATTGATGTAACCATCGGAGGTACCGCAGGACCCGTGACGTCTGTGGACCCTGATTTTCCAGGTGTTGTGCCGGCCGAATTCAAGCTGTATAATGCGTATCCGAATCCGTTCAACCCAACGACGAATATCAGGTTTGATCTTCCGGCGGCAACGGATGTCACCGTGAAGATCTTCAATATTCTCGGCCAGCAGGTTCAGTCGGTATTCTCAGGATTCAAAGAGGCTGGCACTCACACCGTTGAGTTTCATGCGGGTCAACTCAGTTCGGGGGTCTATCTGTACCGGATTGAAGCGGGTGGCTTCGTTGATGCGAAACGACTGATTCTCCTGAAGTAGATGACTCCAGCGTCAACCGTTCTTCGCTAAGGTACTGGTGCCCACTTCGGTTTTTGCAGAGTCCTACAACGGAGTGGGCATTTGTTTTCTCTGACGGAGGCCATGGCATCCAAACTACAGCACCGGATAGTGATGGGAATCGGGCTCCTGCTTTTCTTGACATGCTCGCTCGTTGCACAGCCGGAGTCGCCCCCGTGGTCGGAGCGCCTCGCAGGGGGCTTCATGTTGATGTTCCCGGATACGATTAAGTATCCGGAAGCGGCGCGCGCCGGCTGGAGCTATGAACGGGGTGTCGTGTTGCAGGGTATCTATTTCGTCTACCGTAAGACTGGGAACAGTCGCTATCTCGACTATATCCGGAACCATGTCGATCAGTTCGTCCGGGAAGACGGGTCGATCGGTACGTACAGATTCGAGACGTTCAACCTCGACAACATCGCGACAGGCCGGCAATTGCTCCAGCTCTACAGTCATACGGGAGCGGAGAAATACAGAAGGGCGGCCGATCTCTTGCGCAGGCAATTGGCGGTCCATCCACGGACACGGGAGGGCGGGTTCTGGCATAAACAAATCTACCCCTCTCAAATGTGGCTCGATGGGTTGTACATGGCCGGACCGTTCTCTGCCGAATACGCATCGATGTTCCAGGACCCGGAAATGTTCGATGATATTGCCGATCAATTCTTCTGGATGGAATCGCATACGTATGATGCCGAAACCGGATTACTTGCCCATGCGTGGGATGAAAGCAGGGAGCAACGCTGGGCCGATCCGGTGACGGGGCGCTCGCCCAGTTTCTGGGGACGCGCGATGGGCTGGTATGCGTGGGCTCTGGTGGATGTACTCGACTTTTTCCCCACGGAGCACCCCCGTCGGGATTCATTGATTGTCCTGCTTCAGAAGTTTGCCGAAGCGATCGTGAGATATCGCGAGCCGGAAAGCGGACTGTGGTATCAGGTTGTGGATCAGGGATTGCGCGAAGGAAATTACCTTGAATCGTCATCATCGTCGATGTTCGTGTATGTTTTGGCAAAGGGTGCCCGGATGGGATATCTCGATCCGTCGTTCCGTCTTATCGCGGAGCGATCGTTTCGGGGTATTCTTGACTCGATGATTACGGTCGATACCCTCGGAATTGTGAGCATTCATCAAGCTTGCTCCGTTGGAGGGTTGGGGGGAAATCCCTATCGCGATGGGAGCTTTGCATATTACGTTCGTGAGAAAAAGAGGACCAACGATTTTAAAGCGATTGGGCCGTTCATTCTCGCCTCCCTGGAAATGGAAAAGCCCTTTCAACAGCAAGCCAAAGAAACAAGGTGATAAACGCGAAGTCACTATTCTTTCCACGAGGAGACATGCTTATTATCCCGGAGTGTTTGAACCACAAAAGCATCACCATGGAGTTTGGGAGGAGCGAACCAGGAATGAATGTTTTTCACGGGCCGCTGACACAAGGCCGGAGAGTTCATGGCTGATCCTATAGGTCCCAGAAGAAGTGCGAAAAAAAGCTCTCAGGTGACCATGGACGATATCGCGCAGCGCCTGCGTGTTTCCAAGGTGACTGTATCCAAGGCATTGCGCGGTCATCCCGATATTTCGGCCGAGACTACGGCGAAAATCAAGAAGCTGGCCCGGAAGTGGGGATATATTCCCAATTATCCGGCGAGGAACCTTGCCTCGAACCACTCGAAAACGATCGGCGTCATTGTGCCGAAAATAGCCCATTATTTTTTCTCTCCGGTTATTGAGGCAATGTATGATGTGGCATTCGAAAATGGGTATGAACTGATTCTCACAGTTTCCCAGGAAAGCGTGCAGCGTGAACAAAAACACGTCGAGACACTCTTATCCATGCGCGTCGACGGCATCATCGTCTCCGTGACGCAGGAAACTAGGGATGGATCCATTTTTCAGCGCGCCAAACAACGCGGAGTTCCTCTGACGTTTATGGATCGTGTCATGGATGACGAGGGTTTTAACAAGATCGTGGCAGACGATTTTGGTGGTGCATTCACGGCGACGGAGCAGGCGATCCGGGTAGGGTGCAGAACTATTGCCCATCTGTCCGGCAACCGGTACTTGTCCATTGCAAGAAATCGATTGGCGGGATACAAGGCAGCATTGAAGAAGCACGAGATTCCCGTTTCTGAAGATCGGATCCTCTTCTCCGGGTTGAGCGACGATGATGGCTACGCCGGTTTCCAGAGCCTGTACGAATCGAAAAGAATGCCGGAGTGTATTTTCTGTGTGACCTATCCCGTTGCGTTGGGAGTATGCCGGGCAGCACGTGAACGGGGAATGAGAATCCCGGAGGATATCGATATCATTACGTTCGGCAGCAGCACATTGAACCGGTTCCAGTCTCCGTCGATGTCCTACATCGAACAACCGACAACGGAGCTCGGTCGGAAAGCCCTGGAACTCACGATTGATACGATCCGAACCACAAACGATTTTGTACCGCAGACGATCACCTTGCCGACACGCCTCGTCTTGCGGGATACATGCGTCAGGTCGCGCCAACACGGTCAAAAGGCTGGTGTCGGTTTGACGAAAAAGGTAGGTATGCAGGCGTAGGAGTAATGGAGGTTCCGCCTGGGCTTGTTCTCTGTTTCAACAACCGGGTAAAAAGGGAAGCTAAAGGAAAAGTTTCATGTTCTATGCTCATTCCGCGCTGTCTGCAATAAGAGGCGCAGCGATCTTGTCACTCATGCTCGCGTTGACCAACGTGCATTCGCTGGTCGGCCAACAACTTGCGTTTCCCACTGCGGATGGATATGGAAAATATACTACCGGCGGAAGGGGCGGGGCAGTCTATGAAGTAACAAACCTGAATGACGATGGATTGCCTGGATCTCTCCGTTACGCTATAAATCGATCAGGGCCACGAACCATCGTCTTCAGGGTTTCCGGCACCATCGCCCTCAAATCCCTCCTGAAGATAACCAATGGCGATTTGACCATCGCAGGCCAAACTGCGCCCGGTGATGGTATTTGTCTCAGGGACTACAAACTTGGTATCTCCGCCAGTAATATCATCATCCGGCATATGCGTTTCCGGCTGGGTGACGCAAAGGTGTGGGGCGAAGATGCTTTTGGCGGCACTAGTCCGAAAAACTCCGCGGGTTCAGGTTCGTTGCCGATCAAGAATATCATGATCGATCATTGTTCGGTGAGCTATGGTAGCGACGAAACACTAAGTATCTATGAC
>DKJQ01000217.1 GCA_002454845.1 Ignavibacteria bacterium UBA6688 | reverse complement strand
TTGTCAACGGCGCGGGCCTGATTCATGGCTCTCTCGGGAAAAACCGCCAGGAGGGCGTTCAGTCCTTTCCCCCGTTCGGCAGCGGCAAGATATTCCCCCGTGATGCTCTCACAGGTGATCGCACCGGACTGCAAATCTGCCACAATGGAATCGAATGTTCGCATGCGGGGATAGAGTTGTTCCTATGTCCCCTATACCGTGACGCGCGGAATGGTCAGGGAGAGGCAATAAGGCGGAGCGATTAAGGAAGCTGCGCAGCTACTACTTATTGTCTTTATCGTTTTCAGCCGGATCGATCTTCTTGACTTCTTTCTCGATATCGTCCTGGACGTCGCGGGCTGCCTTGCGGAACTCGCGAATCCCTTTCCCCAGCCCCTGTGCGAGCTCGGGGATTTTTTTGGCGCCGAAAAAGATCAGAACGAAAACCAGGATGAGAATAATTTCTTGTGTGCCCAAACCGAACATATCCTCCCTTTCATGCGAAGTGTGATGAATGCATTCCCGCCGCCTACACGAGGGCAGGTACAAAACTCTCCACGATGGAGTCGAACACCTTTTTCCCATCCGTATGACCCAAGGCGGGATCGGATGCACGTTCCGGATGTGGCATCATTCCCAGCACATTCCCCCGCTCGTTGATGATGCCGGCGATACTCCGGATGGAACCGTTGGGATTGGCTTCTTCACTGACCGTCCCGCTTGCGTCGCAATACCGGAACACAATCCTTCCGTCCTCTTCCAGTTTCCTGACCGTATCGGGTTCGGCAAAATAGTTTCCTTCTCCGTGGGCGATCGGAATTTCCAATACCTGACCCGGCCGACACGAACCGGTGAACCGTGTCTGGGGATTTTCGACACGGACATGGACGTAGTCGCAGACGAACTTCAGTGAGCTGTTCCGGAGAAGGACCCCCGGCAACAACCCCGCCTCCGTAAGAACCTGGAAACCGTTGCAGATTCCGATCACAACTCCTCCCGACGCCGCGAACCGAACCACATCCTTCATGACGGGGGAAAACCGCGCCAGCGCGCCGCAACGAAGATAATCACCGTAGGAAAAACCCCCGGGGAGGACGACGACATCAACATCCCCCAGCGAGCCCTCCTTGTGCCAGATCAGCCGCGCCTTATGTCCCAGGATCGTCTCGGCGACAAACTGCGCATCGTGGTCGCAATTGGAACCGGGAAACACAACAATGCCGAAGGTGAGTTTCATGATGCTCAACGCCCCTCTTCTTCCACCGTAAAGCTCACATCCTCCATGACCGGATTGGCAAGCAGTTTTTCGCTCACCTCGCGGGTGATACTTTCCGCTGACTCCATGCTCACCGCGTCGATCTGAAGCTCGACGAACTTTCCCATGCGGACATTCTTGACCGCCTCATAACCGAGGGAATGCATGCCGTGCTGAACGGCCTTCCCCTGGGGGTCCAGGATCGATTTACGGAGCGTCACGACGATCTTTGAGTGGAACAAACGTTTTCTCCAATCTTATCGTTAAATGTCGATGCTCGAAACTTCGGTCTCTTCCTCCGAGTCCTTTTCCACGTGTGTGACCAGAACCCGGAACCACTCATAGACCGACCGGAGAACACCGAAACCGATGAAGGCCATCATCACGGCGAAGATGAGGCGGCCTTCAGTCACAATCACCACAAGCGCCGCTACAACGAAGAAAGCAATCCTGAAGGGGTGAGCTTTGATCCCCCTTCTTGAAAATTTTGGGAGGGTATCATAACGCACGCTGCTTACCATGAGAAGGGAAAGGCCCCCGACCAACCATCCCAGGGCATCCTTCGTCCACCCGCTGAGCCCATACCCTTCGGTGTAATGCTCGAGGAGAAACGCACAGATGGCCATGGCCGCCGCCGGGATCGGCAACCCCTTGAAATGGTCCTTCTCGAACCCCACGAGTTGCACGTTGAACCTCGCCAGCCTGATCGCTCCCAACACCAACGGCATGGCGCTTACCATAACGCCAAGATTGCCAAGGGTGCCCAGATGAGCCTGGTAGACGAGAAACGCCGGCGCTGCTCCAAAGGAAACCACATCCGAAAGCGAATCCAGTTCCACACCGAACTGGCTGGAGGAACGGGTGATCCTGGCCATGACCCCATCCAGCGAATCAAATCCGGCAGCGAGAATAATGAACCACGCCGCCACTTCAATGTTGCCCTGCGATGCATTGAGGATCGAGAGGAAGCCGCAAAACGCATTCAGTACCGTAAAGAGACTAGGAACGACGGCACGAGTAATTTTCATGGAAGGGAACCTCCGTGAGCCGCGTTAGTGAAACTCTGCAAGCACAGTCTCGCCCGCCACAGACATATTGCCCACCTGAACCCGTACAGCCGCGTTTGCCGGGACAAAAACGTCCACCCGGGAACCAAACTTGATCATCCCAAACCGTTCACCCGCCCGAACGGTGTCTCCCACACTCAACGTACAGACAATACGGCGGGCGACGAATCCGGCAATTTGCTTGAACAGCAGCTTCCCGTGGGCTCCCTCCATCCCGATAATCATCTGCTCGTTCTTCTCCGAGGCTTTGTCCTCATAAGCGGCAAAATACTCCCCCTTGACGTACCGCAGATGCTTCACCACCCCTGAGACCGGATTCCGGTTGACATGCACATTCAGTGGGGACATGAAGATACTGATCATGACCGCCTCCGACCGGAAGAACTCCCCCTCCTGGACCTTCGTGATCCGGATGACCTTCCCATCTGCCGGAGCAATAACGAGTGTTTCGCCCGGCGGCGTCACACGATTGGGGTCCCGAAAGAAATTCAACGCGAAGCCAAAGAACACCACCGAAAAAAGGGCGACGCCGTACTTCAGCGCCTTCGGTTCAAGGAACAAAACTGCAACAAAAACCAACACAAGACAGATCGCGGCAATCGTGAAGAAAACATCATACCCATATTTTGTAATCATGGAACCATGCGCCTTCCCTACAAGAGGTTTCCCGATGCTAATTTCATCTCGTCCAAGCGGCACAAAGGGAAGGAATCAAGGAGGGATCGTGTCACCCCCCGGTTCTCTTCTCTTCGTTTTCCCTGACTTCTCAGACAAAGAGTGTGAACAGATACCGGGGTTCTCAATAGTGTTTGGAGGATCAAAAGAGCTTTCGACCTGGAGACCAAGATGTGCACAAATTTTGGCAGAATCGTAGTTTCTCGATGTATTT
>DKJQ01000287.1:13447-13615 GCA_002454845.1 Ignavibacteria bacterium UBA6688 | reverse complement strand
AAGCCGCTGGAGGCCGGCCGATCCCCCTCATCACGGCCATTCCAGGAAATGGTGTATCTCCCTGCGGGTTGTTGCGTGGCAACGAGCGTTCGAACGTGGCGGCCGAGCACATCGACGACGATGAGCCTGACAAATGCCTCGTACCCGATATCGTACATAATCCGGGTC
>DKJQ01000287.1:0-13406 GCA_002454845.1 Ignavibacteria bacterium UBA6688 | reverse complement strand
TGAAGGGGTTCGGGAAGTTCTGCTGGAGCGCAAACGTCTCTGGAACCGGAATCGGCGCTTGGGGGGTATCGGTCACGATCGACCCGGCAAGCTGGAGTTGATCGAACAGGAGTTGACCGGAGGGGGATGCCCCAGGCTCATATTTGATCTGGAAGCTGTCAAACCTCAGGATCCCCTCCAGTTTTCCGTTCCCGAGCCATGTGCCGGGGGGATCTTTTTCGAGGTCCCATTCCACCAGCCGCCATCCGACCCAGTTGACTTTGGTCCACGCACTCACTTCATGGTTGGAGACTGCGCCGCCAGGAAATACATCAACACTGTCATCCACGGCAAAGCGGAACAAGGTATTACTCGCGTCGCCGTGAATGTACACCTGGAGCCTGGTCTTTTCCTTTCTCCACAAAACCGAACGCGGCGCACCCCCGCTCAAGTACTCACGAATAAGCCAGTCGTTCTCGCCCGTGCGCCAGAAGAAACGGAATTGAGCAACGCCGTTGGAGGAAATGACTTTCGGGGGTTCGACCGAAGTATTGTGGGTGAAAGTCGCGCTATCCATCCCCAGGGTGGTGCTTTGACCGGGCTGCCACCAGGAGGAAATGCCCGTGTTGAAATCATCAATCGTGGTAAACTCGGGTGCAGCTTCGGCAACCGAAAATTCCCAAACGATGGGAGAAGTTACCGGGATAGGGTTTCCATTAACGTCTGCGACACCGCTTACTCTGACGCGATATGTTCTGCCGGAACGGAGTCCGTTGGCGGAATAGATGTTGATGGCTCCCCGGCCGTTCGCCTCGGAGTAGCGCAGAGTTGTCGGAGGTATCCCGGTCCCGACCTCCTGCAACACGACGTTAGAGCCGTTGACGGTCAAGGTGTCGAGAGCCTCGTCAAAGGTCATGTTGATGACGTGGTTGGTTGTCCCCACCGTTGTGCCCGCTCCCGGGGCCCTGTTGACCAATGCCGGCGGGACGACGTCTGCGGTCCTGGTCCGGAAGGTGATCACGAGGCTGTCTCCTTCCACACCGTCCCCGTTTCCGTCAAGACGATGGCCGTAAGTATCCCGCACCGCCGCGCCAGCGATCAGCCTGTAGGTCGTATCCATCAGGAGGTGTTCCGCGGGCTTGAACGACACGGTACGGTCGCTGTTACTCCACGCGATCGAGCCCGCCACAAGGCTGTCTGACGGACCAAGGAGATAGATGTTGCCCTCTGCTGATGAGCGGAGGAGAGGCCTGCTGAATGTGAGTTGCAGCGTCGCGTTGGCGAGTATCCCGGTCGCGCCCTGGGCGGGGAAGGCGCTCACTATCCTTGGGGGAAGTGTGGAGATCAGCCGCACATCCTGAAAGGTGAAGAACGAATCGATCACGGTGAGGTGCATAGTGGTATCGCCAAACTGCGGGTGAGAGATGGTGATGCTCTGGAGCCCGACATCCAGCCCCTCGAAATAGTAGAACCCGTTCCCGAGCGTCGTATCGCCTCCGGCATATGGTTGAAACGTGTTCTGATAGGTGTTGGTGGTGTAGGTGCGGTTCCCAAGCGTTACCGTCGCGCCGTTGACCGGAGACCCCGACTCAAAATCAGTGATCACCCCAACAAGAGTCCTGATGGGGGGACGGGAGACGCCAAAGTGTCCGAGCATCGCCATCCAGATCGCTTTCGCCTCGGAGCGTTTCGACTCAAAGTTCATGTTCAGAAGATTTTGCCGTGCGTTGGTGTGGAACCCTCCTTCTGAGAGGGTGCTGACAACACTCGACTGGAAAACCCCAAGTCCCGAGATTCCATAGCTCGTTCCAAACTGAGTCCCGAATGTCCTGTCTCCATAAACTCCTCGAGTGGAAATTCTGTAGGTGCGGGACATCAGGTCGGACATCCAATTCCCCATGGAGATGGTTGTGGTTCCGTATTTTGATTGACAAATCTTACCGGAAAGGACGGCACAGTTATCGGGGATAAGGATGAGAATGGAGTTAGCGGGCGAACCTATCGAAGATGCGTCGCTGTGAATGGAATGGAACCACTTATTGGGATGGGGAAAATTTTGTGAGAACGTGGCGCGTTGATTTACGCTGATGACTATATTTCGATCCGTTCGGGTCATGGCCACCGTATCAGCATTTGAAAGGCGCAAGAATTCCCTCAAGTGAAGCCCGACGTCCAGCACCTTGTAGGCTTCCGAGTAGCCATAAATGCCGATATTCTGATTCTGGCTATGCCCCGGATCGAGAATGAAGGCAATACCGGAAAGATCGTCCGGAGGCGCCTGGGCGTGAAGGAGAGGGGCCAGGAGCAACAAGAGGAGAACCAGGAACAGAATGTGGAGCTTCATAGCGGATGCATGCAATAATTCATGACCACAAGAACGATGCAATGTGGTTTCTCCCACGCAGACCTTCAGATCGAGGAGTCTGGGTTTGATGATACCATCCCGGTCTCATTCAATAAAACGAATCCTTCGTTTGGATGCAATACGGCACGAAAAGAACAAGAACTGTTCGGGAAGGGGCTGAGAGAGGGTTCCCGGGTCAGTACCGTTCGGTCTATCAGGTTGATGAAGAAGAAAAAAAATCAGCCACAGCCGGAGGCGTACTGATGAAGCACGCGTAGCGTGCCACAAATTAGTAGGATGCTTTTGCATCCTTCAGTTTATAAGCCTCCGGCTGTGTAATTCGTGGCTAAAAAAAGATGTTTTTCCGCAACCTGCTATTGTTATTCCTTTTTGTCTGTGAACCTCAACAAGTCCTTCAGGTCGCCCGCGCCGATGACCATAATCACGAATGCCGTCCCAAAAAAGAGAAGGGCGGCGACGCCGAAAATACAGAGCCAGATCAGTGTACCGGTCGTCATGCGTCACTCCTTGGGAATCAGGACGATAGGGGGATGCGATCGTTGGGTTGCGAGGGAGCCGAGGATCATGCCAAGTGCGGCAAGGAAAAAACTAAGGAACCCTGACACATTGACGTCGATCAGGACGTGCAGGTTTTCAGGAATGGAATCGCGAAGCTGGCTCAGGATCAGAAACGCGAGCGGAGCAAAGGCGCCAAACCCGAGGGACGCGTAGGCCCCGACAATGTTTGCCTTCTTCCAGTAGAGACCGAAGGCAATGCACCCGAACGCCCCCGCTGCATACATCGCCCCCGTTATCGTAATGTAGTGAAACGCCGTCGCGGGAAGCTCATACCAAAGCCCGAAGACCAGCATAAACACTCCGATCGTCGTCGAGATGATCCTGCTCAACAAAACCGTCCTCTTCTCCGTCAGGCCGTTCTTACTGAGCGGCGCGATAATATCCCTCGCTGCCACGGAGCTCCAGGCAAGCAGGTAGGCGCTGTAGGTGGACATGGAGGCGGCGAGCATTCCGGCCACCATAAGTCCGAGGAACCCGGAGGGCACAACAGTCCCCAGGAGTTTCGGCATGGCGGTCGTGGGGTTCAACCCGGGGCCGAACATCGCCAGCGCGGCAATGCCCCAGAACATCGGGATCATATAGCGCCCTGAGAGCGTCAATCCAGCAACAAGAAAAAGCTTCCTTCCCACTTCCGGACTTTCGGAGGCGAACGACTTGGAGGCCACCGGCTGATAGAGCGCTGATGCGCCGATGCTCGCGATGAGATACCAGGCAATGAAGGTCCATCCGAAGCGCGGATTGGTCACCGGATTGACCCCCTCCTCGCCGTATTGACGGGTGACGGCCTCTGCGGCCTCCGCAAAGCTGACATGGTTCAGGATGAACAGCGTCGCAATCAGCATACCGAACGTGAGGACAACAAACTGCATGAAATCAGTGACGACTACCGAGAACATCCCTCCGAGCACGGTGTAACTGACAACGATCAGAAGCATCATGATCATCACGGCTGCCAGGACATCAGGCCCAAAGCCCATGACCTCCGTGAGGAAGATCCCGTCCATCCTCAGAAAGATGCCCATATTCAGGACGCCGGCCAGGAACAGAACGATCCCACCGAGAAGCCGGACTCCCTTTCCGTACCGAAGCTCATAGTATTCCGGAATGGTTATAACGCGGAGCCGGCGGAGCCCGGAGACGATGAAGCCTGTCTTGCCGATCACAAAGAACCCGATGAACCCGATGATCCCCAGGATGAAACATGAAAATCCCGTGACATACCCGATCTCGCCAAGATACATGAACGTTACAATCCCGATCTCCGTCGCGATCAACGTTGCCGACCCGAGGGCAATCTTCACGCGCCGGCCCGCGACAAAGTACCCTTCCATATTCTCGACGTACTTCCTGGCCCAGAGCCCGACAAAGACCGTGAAGCCGAGATAGAAGAACAGGATGATCCAATCCATCAATTGAAAATTCATACCGTGTGCTGCAGGGTTGTGGTTGTGTGATTGACCGGAAAACGGGAACAGCGGGTTCGCTTCGTCCCTGATTTCAGGGGGTCATGTGTAACTGCCCGGCGTTTTGTTACCCACGAATCTTCACTAATCTCCGCAAATCCTTGGAGTCAATAAAACCTATTCGGGATAAGTTTTTCTTCGTGAAGATTCGTGCAGATTCCCCCCCAGCGTGCCTGCGGCAACAGGCGGGCTGGGTGGGTATGAAAACGCTGAGTCGTGACATTCTTTTTCTGATGTCCTGGCTGGCATGCGCGGATCGGTTGCTCTGTTGGGACCTGCCTGCGCATCCGGTATGGCGCTAAATCAGGTGTGATAGTAAACCGATTGTCCGACTGCCAGTACAATGTGGCTGGATGGGGGATCGTTTTTCTGTTCGCTCAAGACGGTCAGCCCGGCCCTCTCAAGCAATCCAGTCAGTCCGTTTCCTGCGACGAAAGACTTGAAATTCCTGTAGTGGTCGGACCCCGCCATACATTCAACCACCTCGTTGAGCATTCTCCGGCCATCCCTTGGCTGAGGGACCAGGTAGTCCACGATGATGAGCTTGCGGGCGGCCGAGGAGAGTGTTTGGAGCAATGTGTTCCTTTCCTTCTCCTCAATCTCGTGAATCACATAAGAAAGTGTTGCATAATCGAATCGACGGCTCTTTCGCGCCAGAAATGCAAGGGCGTCTGCGTGATGGAATTCCACTCCGTTGACCGGTTTGCTTGCAAGTTTGCGGCGAGCAACATTGATGTTTCTCACGCTGGGATCGATGCCGTCGATTTTCTTACACTTATTTGCCAGCTGAAACACCTGCCTTCCGGTTCCGCAGCCGACATCCAGGAGCGTCGAACCATCGCCAATGAAATCTCTCACGTGCACAAATGCCCTGTCCTGGTTCGGGGCGATCAAGAAATCGTAAAACAGGCCGTCGTACCAATGGTTTTTGTTTTCCAGATCAATCAAAGCTGTCCTCGATTCCCGTAAGAATGGAAATCATCGTGGCCTCCAGGATCTCTTCTTTTGTTGTTACCCGCCTCCAAAGTCTTCCGGACATGGATGTCGATGCAGTACATGCAACGTGCGGTGATGGAAGTCCCTCACGCGATGAGTTCCTTTGTCCTTGTGTCGAGCCGACCGGGCTTGATGACCGAATTCATGAATTCACGGAATTCCCTCATTTCCTCAGGGTTGCTCTCTGAGAGCATTTTCATGGCCTCATTGAAATCAGATACATGTCTTTGAACATCGTTCATGGCCTTAACCTTTCTTCACTTGATTCTTCTGTGCGGCAATGTCTGCGAGATCAGTCACCACTGCGTCAATTTGTTGATCGGACATTCTCTTAAGGCGTGCGGCTCCTTCGAGAGTATCCCACAGAGGCTCACCGCACACAATGGGCCTGATCCCCTTGTTCATAAGATAACGAACAGACTCGGGGAGCACAGTGACGAGATCTTCAATGAGTATATCGCGTCTGATCACGGCCGTTCGTTTCAATGACTGTTGAAGGATGCATGCACTGTCCGCTACGTTTTGACGAGAATTGAAGGCTCAACGACAACTTCCGCATGGATGGAGTTCGTTATGAGACAGCTTCCGTGCGCGTCATGGAAGGTACTGCGTGCTTGTTCAACCGCCTCAGGTGAAGACACGAGAATCGTTGGACGCAGAATCACTTTGGTAAATTTGTAACCTCCGTCGGAAAATTCCAGCACTCCCTCCGCGACGCTGGAATATGAAACGAGAGGAATCTGCAGTCGCTTGGCGAATGCCAAAAATGTCGTCATTGTGCATGTGTCCACGGCGCCAACGAACAGCTCTTCCGGCGACCACACACCTGCTTCGCCTTTGAACTCCGGCGGACTGGAAACGCGCATACTGGGTTTTTGCTCACCGCTGAGCGTACCCGACCTGTTTTCAAGCCACGCTAACTGCGTTTTGTACAAAAACGACTTGTGCGTCACCTTCGGACCTCTTGTTTCATCCATTTCCATGTTTCCTCTCTTATTGGGTGAGATCGAAACTCAGTATCGCCTTTCACGGTGGCACCTCTTCCAATCCTCTTTCTTCTTCCTTGTTATTTTATGCAGAGATTTGGAAGAGGATCCCGTGTCGCTCATATCTTATTTCCCTGTATCTGTCTGTGGCTTCCGAAGACTCCGGATCTGGGCGGCCGTGAGTGGCGTTCCAAAGCTGGCATAATGCAGTTTCGGTTGTCGGGGGTTGGCCATGGGAACCCAATTTCCGCCTTCACGATCCTGGTAGACCATTTCCCATGTGATCCCCTCCGCCACGGGTATGACCCCCTTTCGGTTTTGCATCTTCGCATCCTGAAACCATGTCAGCTTCACTCGTCCCTTGCGGATATCTTCCAGAATTTTTGCTGAATGGCATTCATTGCACGTTCTTCCCTTCCCCATGACTGAATGGCTGTGCTGCGGAGCAAACATGAGGAACGTCTTGTTCTCCTTGACTACAAAACTTTGCATGGTGGCAGATGTAACTTTGCCGTTCAGATTCATAAGAAACATCCAACCGGAAACGGGAATGGCAATCCGTTTTCCTTCTTTCACCAATGTCTCGAAATGGCAATTCGTGCAGCTTACCACGTGCCGCTGATGACAGGCATTGCAATCAAGTTTTCCATCATGGACGGTATGGGCGCGGCTTTCACCGGGTGAATGACACTGCCCGCAGCTCACTTCCATGGCATCCGGTTGCTTCATGGAGACATACTCCCTGCCATCGCCGTGGATCTCCCTGGCCGTGTGGCAATCCATGCAGATCATGCCCTTTTCCACGTGAACATCGGACTGGTTTGATTCCCGGTCGATTTTCATGATAGAGGCTTCGCGCGCATGGCACACGAGACACTGTTCCTGCCGGCGTGCGGCCGCCGTTGAATAGGCCGGTTGGTCATTTGCCACCGTCAGATGGCACTGAAAGCAACCTGCAACATGGCAATTCTGGCAGCCGAGTTGTTCATACGGCACCCCCGTGATCGATTCCAATCCGCCGTTTGCACTCGCGTACCAGTATGACATCCCTCTGGCAGTATAATGCAAGCTTCTATAAAACAGGGTGTCCTGTGTCGTTTGGGATGTCGCTGCGAAGAATCCAAGAATCAGCAATAATCCTGTCATCGATGTTCTTTTCATAGGGATGGTACCTCCTGTGTCATAGCGACTTTTTGAAGACATCACACTCCCTTAATTCTTCTGCGCGCTGATCACCACAAATGATCCCTCACCGTATCCGTCTTTCACCGGTTCAATCGCGCGAATTTCCTGAAGATCATGAAAAATGGTTTGTGCGAAATGAAAGTCTTTGAACCCTGCCCCCAACAAACACTCGATGACCTCCGGAACAGAATAGAACGTTGCAATCCGGTAGAACGGATTCTGGGCTTTGTGTTCCTGATACAGCCGACCGATGGGGCTGTCTTTGTCCACAAATCCCACAATGAAACAGCCCGTACTCTTCAACACCCTCGAGACTTCCTGGAATGAAACGTCAACATCATCCAGGAAACAGAGTGTGGTGACCATGAGCACAAAATCAAACCGCCCCTCTTCAAAAGGAAGGTGCTCGGCCTGGCCGTTGACAACCTCAATTCCTCTCCTGGCCGCGATCGTTCTCATCTCCCCGGATGGTTCAACACCTACTCTGATCCCCAGAGGAGCAGCAAACTGGCCGCTCCCTACGCCGACTTCCATGCCGATTCCCCGCGCGGGCAACAAGCTCTTTACGGCCTGTAACTCAGATTCATAAGCAAACCTGTTGACCACGAACCATTCCTCATACACCTCAGGGAACTCATCGAACGGCTTGATTCGGACCATACGCACTCCTTTGCCGTGATCATACCTTCTTTTTCCTCTTGTCCACGAGAAGTTGATGATGAGAAGAACCTTCCCGAATCATTTTTGCCCCGCACTTGGGGCATCGCTCTTCCTGGCACGGAATTCCACGACGGTGTGTAATGATGGCGTCACACTTTGGACAAAAACAGCGGCCGCCGCTTCCCAATCCCTGCCGATGCTGTAATGGCATGATCGTTTCTCCGTTTCTCAATGTTTCAGGTTTCTCACAAAGAAGTTTTTGTTTCCGTACTCTCTCTGCAGAAGCTTTCCCCGGAGTATCAGCTCCCTGATGACGCTCCAGTCTGTCTGTGTTCTCCCGAGGATTTCGCGTAACGCGTCCTCCCGGATCGGATGCACGGAAGCGATCGAGAGGATCGCTTCCTCAATCTCACCGGATGAACCGATGTCGTTCCCTTCGTATTCCGTGAGCAGTTCCACAGAGGTGTGCACTTCCGCCCAGGATTGGTATGCCCGTTCCAGCACCTCCGGCGAGGGCGGTCGAACCCAGTGTTCCGCGGGGGGACGCGTAGGGATGGAGAGATATGCTGTTGACGGCTTCAGGTGAGCCAGCAATCTCTTCACCCCCGTGATGTTGCGTTCGTCGTCATTTATGCCCCGGACGAGCATGGTTTCCGTCGCAAACGTTCCCTGGAACATGCCTGCAAAGAGTTCGATCGCGTCGAGCATTGCGGTGAATCGTAAACGACGATGCGGTCGGTTTATCGTCCGCCACACCTTCTCACTGGCTGCATCAAGTTTGACGCTTACATAATCGGCCTTCATGAGATCTTCCCGGAGCGATGGATCCGTCAGCAGGGAGCTGTTTGTGAGAACGGCGATCTTGATGCCAAGAGGCTTCAGAAGGTCGATGGTCCTCCCCAAATCGGCATCGAGTGTAGGCTCCCCGTCGGGAACGAATGTCATGTAATCGACGCGATCTCCGACAGTTTGCACAGCGCGGAGCTTTGCCTCGACCTCCGCACGGATTTGTTCGGGTGGGATAAAATGCTCGCGTTTGATCTGAAGTCGATCGGTTGCCCCGACCTGACAATACACACAGGCATAGCTGCAATGCTTTGGGGGAATGTTGTTGATTCCCAGGCTTCGCCCCAGCCGCCTCGACGGTATCGGACCGAACGCAATCATGAGTCCTCAGATAAGTTTGAACACTCCGCGCGCACCTGCGCACCTCACGTCTTCCGAGAAGAGTTCCCCCTCCGCCCAGCACGTGATGCCCCTGCGTGACGTGAGGCGCGCAATAACGATCAGCCGTTGGCTCGTGGGGGTTTCGTGATAGTATCGAGTCTCGAGCCTGCAGGTGATGGGATTCTTGCCGAACAGACCGTGCAAGCAGCGCACCATCGCCGCATCAAGAACCGACGCCACAATACCGCCATGAGCGACCCCGTCGTACCCTTGAAAACGGGGGTCGATGTCGAGGTCGCCCACAGTCTCGTCTCCCATCTGCTTCATTTGAAGCTGGATGCCGCTGGTATTTTCCGGACCGCACACAAAACAGGTGGCGTGAAATCCGACCGCCCTTTTCGTCTGTACTGCTTTCAAGCGATTTCTCCAAATAGTCTTTTTTGTTTCTTCAGGTCACAACGCTTGATGATTCGACGGTGTCCTGAGATCGGAATGAGCAAGGCCGCCGGTGCGCTTCTGCAATTTCTCGAGCCTCTTCATTTGACGGCGGAGAATCAATCGCTCGGTGAAAGTGGCATGGTCAGTGATCAACACGCCGTCGAGGTGATCGATTTCGTGCTGGACGACACGAGCCATGAGGTCACTGCATTCCCATGTGCGCTCCTCGCCCGATGCGGTAAGACCGCTGAGAAAAATCTGACGGCTTCGCTCGATCTCCACATGAATCTCGGGCAGGCTGAGACAACCCTCCACCATGCGCTCCGATCCCTCCCGCTCTTGTATTTCAGGATTGGCAACAACGAGCAACCCGTCCCCCACATCGGCCACGAACATACGAAGGGGAATGCCGACCTGCGGTGCGGCCAACCCGATGCCCTCGTAGCCATGCATTGTCGTTGCCATCTTCAAGACAAGTCCTTCCATGCTGTCATCGAATTCATGAACCGGACTGCAAGTGACACGGAGGATCGGGTCGCGATAGAAACGCAGGCGACAACTGTCGTTCGTTGATTGAGAAAGGTCGCTCATACCTGATTTATGAAAAGGGCCGTTCTTGCCCGCCGGGCGGAGTCTTGATTGTTTTTCATGCACCGATAAGAGAGTGCCCCAAAGCCGGTCCTCCTGAATCAATAATCGATTGAGAGCATCCTGCCACTGGTGAAGGAGAAGAAACGATCTTTCCGGGCCACTGTTACGCCCGGCCGCAGATCATCGGAATTGACGCCTGCAACCTTCATGCAGGTGGGACATGCCATAACGGGTACGTTGAGATCCGCAAGACGTGCAAGAAGTTCGTGGAGCGACGGAAACGGTTTCAGGGAAATATCCGTGGCGGACTTTGTCAATATGCGGACCGAAGATATGTCGCAGTACACCATGACGTCCTTTTTGTCCTCAGCCATCGTTACAGCCATCTGCAGACCCATAAGGAGTCTGTGGGGATCGTCGGATCCATGGGAGATGTGAACGAAGACTCCTCCTCGCTGCGGGTTGACTTCTTGTCTCGCGTCCTGACCGAAAGAAAACACGCAGGCGGCCGAAAGAAGCGCGAACATGGCGGCACTTCTCATTCTCGTGTTCATTGTTTTCTCCTGTGTTGATGTGAGCGCAGTTGTATCGATCAAACGTTCTTCATGGGAATAAGACCGCCATAGCGACGACCGAGGTCCATCTGCCATCCTTATCCCCTTGAGCCGATTGTGTAATGTTGAACGTCCTCAGGATTTTGCCGCTCATCTTATACAGTTTCTCCCGTTCGTCCCAGTCCACTGCCGGGTCAAACTGGAGGCCCAGGGTGGTCGCGAGCATTGTCGCCGCAAGGTCTTCTGCGTATTCTCCCGCCCGTTCATCGGTTTCGCCGAAGGAATGATGCTCCGAGAGGTACCCGTAGGCCGATTCGTCGGCCGGCTGGGCGACGCCGATCGAGGAAGCGATGAGGCGATTGGGTTCGTTGGTTGCGTTCCGGGCCATGACGACGAACGTGATCGATCCCGGTTCGAGCAGCTTAGCGGCCTCTGTTGCCGAAACCCGGCGACACCCGGGAGGAAGGATGCTTGAGACATTGACGAGATTGCACCTTTCGACGCCGGCGCTCCGGAGGGCAAGCTCGAACGCCTGCAAGTAGTCCTTATGGCGGCCGACGCCTCTCGTAAAATAGACTTTTTGTGGAACGAACATGCCCTGCAACCTTTCAGTTGTTATTTGGTGTCTGGCGTACGTGTTGAGCTAGTTCATAAGAAGCTGCTTCATGCATGTCCCTGGACGGAAGAGCGCCGTACCGTGCTTCCTATGACCAATCCGGCAGTGATCAGAACCATGTTCTTGAAGACGTACTGGCCTTCCAGAGTGGGCAGGAACGGGTTCCCTCCCTGAAATGCCACCTCAGGCAGCAGGATGAACACCTGAAGAGTGCCTGCGATCTGCAACCAAAGCAGGAACAATGTGGCTCTCAGGACCAGCGGGTGGGTAAACAAGAGCCCGATGCCGATCAGCACTTCCCAGCCGCCGATAAACAGCAATGCCGAGCGCGGCGGCAGCCAGAACACTGTTTGCACCACCAGGTCGGCAGCGGGACTCGCATTGATCAGTTTCAGTCCCCCAAACCAGATGAAGATAATGGCCACGGCCCAACGAAGCGCATGAACTCCGTGTGCAGACATGAAGCGGACCAGCGCTTGATCTATCCGCTCGAGTCGTGACCGAAACGTTGCAGTGAGTTTGAAAATGGACATTGTTCCTCCTCTTTGCTGGGTATATAGGCCCCAATTAATCAAGCACATTTTAAGAGAACCGTTTGAAGCTCAATTCGGACTTCGAGAGGCGATCGATGACCATGCCTCTCCAGAATCCGATATTGGTTGTAGTCTTGGATAAATGTTGTAATAGCGATTCGAGCTTCCTCGATGGTTTCGAAACTGTTCACATCGAAGACCTGCTCTTGCAACGTCCGGTGAAAGCGTTCGATGACGCCGTTGCACTCGGGACTTCGTACGAACGCCGGCGAGAGAGCCAAACCGAGATAGTTCATCTCCCGTCGAAAATCTCTTGAGTCATACTGACTGCCATGATCCTCGCGAAGAGACAAGCCCGTGCCTTTGACGATATGCTGATCCAGAGCACCGAACTGAGCCTTGATCGCCTGGCGAACGGGCTCCATGGCGGCAAACCGATTGCCAATCTTCGCCGCATGCCAGCCCAGGATCTCGTCGTTACAGTGATCGATCACCCCGAAAAACCAGCACGGCCCATCTTGGCGGGTCCAGAACTGCTTGCCATCGGTTCCCCACATCTGGTTCAAACCACTGGTGATGATGGTTCCGTCGTGGGGGCGCGAAGAACCATTGGTCCTCGGTCTGTAAGGAGCAAGCAAGTTATGGGCTTTCATCAGCCGCAAATAGCGCTTTCTCCCTGCCGGGATACCCTGCCTTCTGAGCCGAGCCCGAACCTTCTTGTGTCCCTCGGAATGAAACCGCGTCGTGGACAAGTCCAGCTGTATCGCCGCCAAAAGCTCTTCATCGGAGACCAGCGGCTTGGGCCCAGGACGTCGTCGTTCCGATTGGGCTCGACTCCTCGTATACCACGCAGCCGACGAGAGCCCGGCCACCTGCAAGACCAGCCGCACCGGGTAGGCTTTCTCTTGCAGCCTCATTTGGACGAACGACCTCCTCTCGTGCGCATGAACTGGTCTTTTTTTTCGTGCAACTCCAGCTCCATCGCCTGCTGCCCAATCTTCTTCTCCAGAGCGGCAATCCGTACCTGGTCCAAGGTCTTACCCTTCAGTCCAGCTATACCAGCCGCGATGAACTCCTCACGCCAGCGGTTCAACGCCTCCACGGTCACCTCACACTCGCGGCTCACGGCATCCATTGATTCTCCCCGAAGAAGACGCAGTACCACCTCAGCTTTCTTCGGAGCAGTCCAACGACCTTGTTTCTCTTCCATTGAATCCTCCAGTCTAGTGAGACTAACATCATGAAATTAAGCCTAAAATCTGCTCACTTGAAACTGGGGCCAATATATCCTCTTTGCTGGGCCATCAAGCTCCCG
>DKJQ01000221.1 GCA_002454845.1 Ignavibacteria bacterium UBA6688 | reverse complement strand
ACCAGACAGAACTATGAAATCCGCAATTTTTCCCACTTCAATGGAGCCGATGGATTTCTCCTGAAATCCCGCATGGGCAGCCCAGGAAGTGAAGGCCCGTACCGCCTGATCCCGCGTCATTCTTTCCGAACTATACCAACCCCCTTCAAAAGCGGTCGGATTCTGAATCCCATCCCTGGAAAGCTGAAAGTACTTCTTCACATCCTCTGCATTCGCAGGAATACCCCGTTGATCCTGTCGGGTGATTGCAGCATAAAGCCCCCATAAGGGGTTCGGGTCTTCCACCGGAAAGTCGGAGCCCCCGGCGATGATCACCCCGGTTGCAAGGATCGACTGCCATGCATACGCCCCACGCACGCGGGAGGGCCCCAAACGGGCTTCCGCCCAGAACATATCCGATGTGCAATGCGTCGGCTGCATAGCGGGAATGACACCCAGTTCACGAAAGCGGGGAATGTCTCCTGGGAACAAGACCTGTGCATGCTCCAGCCGCAGGCGAGGGTCGGACTTGTTGTGTGCTTTCAGCGCAGCTTCGTAAACATTGAGAACGATGGTGTTCCCCCTATCGCCGATCGCGTGAGTGCAAACCTGGAATCCACGGGAGAGCGCCTGATCGACCACCGTTTTCAACTCTTCCTCTGTGGTCAGCGTGAGACCCCGATTGGTTGGGTCATCGCTATACGGTTCAACAAGTGCTGCTCCCCGTGATCCGAGAGCGCCATCCATGTACATCTTAATCGCCCGTACTGCCAACCGACCATTCCCGTACTCCGTGAGAGGACCGCTCTCCAAAAAGTGATTCCATGTTTCTCCCGGCCCATCGATGGCGACGAAGACCCGAAACGGAAACTCGTCGCGATCGATCATTCTCTTGTATAAATCAATTTCGGCAAGTCCGGCCCCCATATCATGCACGGATGTAATGCCGTACTGGAGGCACTCCTTGACCGCAATGCCGAGCGCTTGCTCCGACTCCTGGTCGCTGGGAGGAGGAATCGCCCTGGCAACAAGTTCCATGGCGGCATCGATGAATACTCCGGTGGGGTTTCCCTGCTCGTCGCGAACAATTGTCCCGCCGGCCGGAGCTTCGGTTTTATCCGTGATGCCCGCTTCTTCCATCGCCCGGATATTGACCCAGGCAGCGTGACCATCGATCCGTTCAAGATAGACCGGATGGTCTCCGGACACCTTGTCCAGCACGTGATGCGTAGGGAAGCGTTTCAAGGGCCAGAGGTTCTGGTCCCAACCCCTTCCGCGAATCCACTGCCCCGGGGAGCTTTGCCTGGCTTGCTCTTCGACCAGAGCGGCGATCCGGGCTTCGGAGGAACTTCCCACAAGGTCCAGGGTCATGCGGGCAAAACCAAGACTCAGGAGATGCGCATGGGCATCGATGAAACCCGGAAGGACGCTTCTCCCTTCCAGGTCCACGGACTCTTTCACCGAGAAACGCTCTCGCAACTCCGCCGACGTTCCGACGCCGACGATCCTCTCCCCCTTCACCGCAATCGCTTCAGCCGTGGTCCCGGCGGCATCCATCGTGTACACGGTGGCGTTGAAATACAGGGCATCGGCAGTTCGATCCGTCATCTGGAGCAGGAAATAGGTGAAAAGAACTGCCAGGACGAGAAACGCCAGAAATATCTTCTTTTGACGATCCATTGATCAGCCTCTCGTTGGAAACTCGCGTCGAAGTTGCTCGTAGGGGACCGGTTATTGGACAAGCTTTTCAAATCCGCGCTTTGAAAGATCCCAATACATGACACCGGCTGCAACAAGGCCGATCATGACAAAGAGCATCCCATCGAGTGTTTGTCCGAGAACGAGTTTCCCCGTACCGAACAACATTGAGTACACAAGCACGACCCCGGCGATCCAGTTCAGCAGGAGTCCGCCATACCCGGAATCGCCCTTCACGTCCGGGAGAAGCTGTTGGATATGTTTCCAGCCCCGTCCGCCGGGATGAACACGCCGATAAAAGTTCTTTAACGTCTCCTCGTCAGTCGGTTTGGTCAGGAAGGTGATTCCGAGCCAGACAACGGTTGTCGTTCCGACTATATAAAAGAGGGTTTCGGGAAAGGCAATGGTTGTGGAGCTGGAGAGATAGGCATAGACCAGAAGTGGCGTCACCATGGCTGAGAGTTCACTCCAGGCATTCACCCTCCACCAAAACCAGCGGACAATCAAAACCAGACCCAACCCGGCTCCTGCCTCTATGATAAAAGCCCAGGCTCCGGAGATGGTATCCATCATACCGGTAATGATCAAAGAGACAACCATGATCACGATCGTCGAGATCCTGGAAACCAAAACGAAGTGCTTCTCATCGGCTGTCCGGTTCACAAACCGCTTGTAGAAATCGTTGATAACGTAGGAAGAACCCCAGTTAAGCTGGGTTGCGATGGTGGACATGTATGCGGCAAAGAATGAAGCCACGAGCATCCCCTTCAATCCGGAAGGGAGATAATCGCGCATCGCATAGACATATCCCAACTTCTTATCGGCCGGAGAAAGCTCCGGATACAGGATCAATGTTGCGAGTCCGACGATGATCCAGGGCCATGGCCGGATGCAGTAGTGCGCGATGGTAAACCAGAGAGTGGCAAAGAGAGAGTGCTTTTCATCCTTGGCGGACATCATCCGTTGTGCGATGTACCCTCCTCCTCCGGGTTCCGCACCCGGATACCAGGAAGCCCACCATTGGATGCCGACAAACGCGAGGAATGCCGCAAACGAAAGGGCCAGCGCGCCGCCGGCGGAGTCGAGCCCTCCCGTATCTCCGATCACGGGAGTAAACCGGAGGGTCCACTCGGGCAGCTTTGATGTCAACCCGCTGATACCGCCGATCTGGGGCAGATCAAGGACAATCACGGCAAGGACGATCGTACCGGTCATGGCCAGGACAAACTGGAATGCATCGGTAACCGCCACCCCCCACATACCCGACATCGCAGAATACACGGCTGTCACGATCAACGCGAAGGCGACATAGATCATCACCTCTCCACGCGGGATGTCAAACATTCCTTCCAGGATCGCAGCCATAGCAAGGTTCACCCACCCCATGATGATGCAGTTCATGAAGATACCGAGATAAATCGACCGGAAGCCACGAAGAAACGCCGCTGGCTTTCCGGAGTAGCGCAGTTCCACGAATTCCACGTCGGTCATGATCCCCGCCCTTCGCCACAGACGAGCGAAGAAAAACACGGTGAGCATACCCCCAAATACGAAGTTCCACCAGAACCAGTTGCCGGCAATGCCGTTCTTTGCCACAAGTTCCGTGACGGCAAGAGGCGTGTCTGCGGCAAAGGTAGTGGCGACCATCGAGGTACCAGCCAGCCACCATGGAAGATTGCGCCCGGAGAGAAAGAATTCCTGAATATTGGTTCCAGCCCGCTTCGTATAATAGATCCCGATCCCCGCACTGAAAACAAAATACACGCCAACGATCAGCCAATCGAGTAGTTGCAAGAGGGTGCTCCTTTATGACCACGGTTCAAGAAAGGCCTGTGTCAGGCGACGGCTAATTTAGCGGATGTGAAGAGGAATAGCAACAGCCGGAGGCCATCGGCCTCAATTGAGAAATACCTCAGTATTTTTCTGTCTCATTTTTTCCAACTGCTCTGTACCCCATCGTCTCCACGGCGAGCCTTTGAATAGAAACCAGATTGTTAACTGCTCTCTCCGTATCTTCTTTTCGAATAAGCACCCTTCTCAATCCTGAGAGAACTTCGGGAACCTGAAGGAGAATGGAGGTAGGTCAACGATTTCATTATCCAAGTCCCACCATGCCCTTGTTAGAAAATCACTTGACAAGTGCACTAACAATCCCTATTTTCCACCCGGTTTTCGAACCGCTCCACAAGTGTCTGAAATAGCGGAAAGATAGCGTCAGAATGGCAGCAGACCTGCTTCCTCAAATTCTTCCTCACGTAAAAAACCATATATATCCTGCCTCCCTTCCCCTTTCGGACTGGAAAATGAAGGAAGGGGAGCCCCCGAACGCCTTTTCCCCCAAGCTGAACGACAGCACCTGGAAGAACCATACGATCCCCGCTCCGTGGGGCGGGTATGACAAAACGGTATGGTTCCGAAAGCTTGTCACCGTTCCGGGCGAGTTTGCCGGTCGGCCCGTTGCCCTGATTCTTGATCTTCCTGAAGCCCTTGTGTATGTCAACGGGAAGCCTTTCCATGGAGCGGACGTGAACCACCAGGAGGTGCTCCTCGCCGAGAAGCCACGGGCCAATCAGGAGTTTCATATTGCCATAGAGGCCTACAGTGGCCGGAAAAAAAATCCCGCCTCTTTTGGAACGGCAAACCTGTGCGTCGTTAACCCGACGGCACGCTCATTATACTACGGTCTCACAGCACTGCATGAACTGGAAAAGACATTCGGTCCCACCTCCCCCGAGGCGAAAGAAATCAGGGAGCTTGTCCGCCAAACGCTGATATTTCTCAAGTACTTCAAACCGGACGGGGAGGAATATCCCAACGCTATCGGTCGGGCTCTGAGCTTTCTTACGCGCACTCTCGACGCGGAATGTAAAACCGATATTCCTGGATTGCTTCACCTCGTTGCCCAATCCCATATCGACGTCGTCTGGCTCTGGCGTTTGCGGGAAACACGGAAAAAATGCGGGAGAACGTTTTCCACAGCCCTGCGGCTCATGGAGGAATATCCCGAATTCACGTTCACGCAATCCCAGGCACAACTCTACGAATACACAAAACAACAATACCCCGAACTGTACAAGGAAATCCGGCAGAGAGTTGCGGAAGGACGATGGTTCCCGACCGGGTCGATGTGGGTCGAGCCGGATTGCAATATCCCGAACGGCGAGTCGCTTGTCCGACAGATCCTCTACGGTAAACGTTTCTTCAAACAGGAATTCGGGATTGATTCGAACATTCTCTGGCTCCCCGACACCTTCGGCTATTCCTGGGCGTTGCCGCAGATTCTCAAGAAAACGGGGATTAAATACTTTTCGACAACGAAACTAACCTGGAACGACACCTCCGAATTTCCCTATCATACATTCTGGTGGAAAGGCATCGACGGATCGAAGATCCTGACGCA
>DKJQ01000238.1:2866-3120 GCA_002454845.1 Ignavibacteria bacterium UBA6688 | reverse complement strand
TGCTGGTGCATCTGTTGTCATAGGCCTCCGGCTGTGGCAGATGCTTTTGGCTTTTCAACAGCTTGTTAGGAGATCAGCCCGGTCTTGACGAGGATCTGCACGACGAGATTGGTGTAGGTGGCTGCAACGACATCGTCAAACATGATTCCGAATCCCCCATGCTGTGCGTCAAATTTTTTCGCAGGAAAGGGTTTGATGATGTCCAGAATGCGAAAGAGGAAGAATGCCACGGCGGCAACGAGCAACGTCTTCGG
>DKJQ01000238.1:1965-2778 GCA_002454845.1 Ignavibacteria bacterium UBA6688 | reverse complement strand
AGGGAGATCCACATCCCCAGGACTTCGTCGATGGTCACCTCCGCGGGATCATGGCCGTACACTTTCTCCATGCGGTCCGCTGCCTTGATTCCCAGCAGGAGGACAAGGAAGCATGCCGGCATGATGACATAGGGATGCTCAAAGCCGGGGATGAAGTACAGGAGAAGACCGACGGCGGAACCGACCGTACCGGTGGCCACGGGAGAGAATCCGGAGAACAAACCTGAAGCGAACAGCTTGATAGGAAACGGAACCGTTTCCAACGGGAGCACAGGCTCCGAAGATGAGTTATTGGGATTCGGTAATTCGGTCTGAGAAGTCATAAAGTTCACGAACTGTTTTCCAATTCTTGACAAGATAGAGAATGCCGGTGAGCACTGTGATGAAAGCGACCACCACAACGATGGTGTAGAGCAGCGAGTATGCGAGGGCCTCGTGAACCAATCCGCCGTACCGTGACTGAAAATATTCCATGTCGCGCGCGATGTAAGCGAGGAGGACGTAGTAAATAAACATGAACTGCAAAAAGGTTTTTGTCTTGGCGAACTTGCTCGTGTCGAATGCCCGTCCCTTGAACTCGGAATACGACCGGAGAAAGGTAATGACCACATCACGGAACACGATGGCCCACACAGGCCAGGCAGGAACCAGGTCGAGGTACACAAACGCGATCAGTGCAGACGAGGTGACGACTTTGTCGGCCAAAGGGTCAAGGAAGGTGCCCCACCGCGTCACGTAGCCCCATCGGCGTGCGACCCAGCCATCATACCAATCGGTCAACAACGCGAGGACAAAGACGATGAGGGAGAATTG
>DKJQ01000238.1:1634-1949 GCA_002454845.1 Ignavibacteria bacterium UBA6688 | reverse complement strand
CGAAGCAACAATTCGGACGAAAAGAGCAATGCGACGAATACCGGCGTCAGCAGGATGCGGAGAAAGGTCAGTTGGTTCGGTGGAGTGAGGGCGAATTTCATGGTCGAACCGGTTAAGGCGGCTCCAGCCGGTGCTCTGGCGCTTGTTGGTGTCTGCGGCGGCCCGGTCTGAAAGCAGAATAAAAAAATCCCGCACCGGAGGCGGGATTGTAAAGAAACACTTGTGCAGGAACAAACCGCCCGTTCAGGCGGCCTTGCGGATCTTTCCGGACTTGATGCAGTTCGTGCAGACCAGGATGCGTCTCACGGATCCATC
>DKJQ01000238.1:0-1562 GCA_002454845.1 Ignavibacteria bacterium UBA6688 | reverse complement strand
TCACGGATCCATCGACCACCGCACGGACTTTCTGCAGGTTCGGAAGGAAACGGCGGGGCACACGGTTGTGTGCGTGGCTGACGTGATTTCCGGCCATCGGGATTTTACCGCAGATTTCACAAATTCTTGCCATCGTCAAAACTCCTCTTAATCGATCTTCGCCCCCGTCAAACACGGTGGGTGCAACAGGCTGATAAAATGAACGGGCATAAGATAGGGAGAAAAAGAACGAGAGGCAAGACGATTTTTCATCGGGCCGCACGGTGCGATGTCTTCCCTCTTTCTTGCGCAAGCCTGTTTTTTTGGTTATCATCAACAACGGCAGGTGAAAGCGGCAGCTGAATCCATCATGAAATCGCCTGCAAGGAAGAGAGAACCACAAACATTGACAGTCCTGGGAATCGAAACATCCTGTGATGAGACTTCCGCCGCCGTGGTGCGGGATGGTGCGCTCCTCTCCAATATCACGGCGACGCAGCTCTTTCATTCAGCCTACGGCGGGGTCGTTCCGGAACTCGCTTCCCGGGCTCATCAACAGCGTATTGTCCCCGTGGTCGATGAGGCATTGCGTGCGGCAGGAGTTGAAAAGAAAGATCTGGATGCCATAGCGGCGGTGTACGGTCCCGGACTCGTCGGCTCGATCCTGGTTGGTCTCAGCTTCGGTAAGGCGATGGCGCTGGGTTTGGGGATCCCCTTCGTCGGCGTCAATCATATGGAGGCGCACATTGTTTCCAATCTTATCGAAGCGCCGAAACCCGACTTCCCCTTTGTGAACTTGACGGTCTCCGGCGGGCACACACAACTCGTCCTGGTAAAAGGGGCACTGGAGTATGAGCTCCTGGGAGAGACAAAAGACGATGCGGTCGGTGAAGCGTTTGACAAGGTGGCGAAGATGCTTGGCCTCGGCTATCCCGGCGGACCGTTGATCGACCGTTACGCGGCGAAAGGGGACCGGACCTTTGTCAAATTCCCGCGACCGTACCTCGAGGAAGGTTCGTTGGAGTTCAGTTTCAGCGGATTGAAAACCGCAGTGTTATACTACTTAAAGAAAATCGGCTTCCAGAAGGTGCAGCATCGGGTGGTGGAACTGAACCCTGAAGGGTACGAAGAGTTCCTCGCAAATGTCTGTGCAAGTTTCCAGGCCGCGGTGATCGACGTCCTGGTCGATAAGACGACGCTTGCGGCTAAGAGGTGCGGAGTGAAGGATATCGCCGTCGCCGGCGGCGTTGCCGCAAACTCCGAGCTCCGGAAACGGATGCAACAGGCGGCGGAGTATTTTGGACTGCGGGTTTTTATCCCAAAGTTCGAGTATTGCACGGACAACGGCGCCATGGTGGCGATGGTCGGTTTTCTCAAGAGCACCGATGGGCAAACGTCAAGCCTCGAACTGACCGCCGAGCCGTCTCTCGCACTCCACTAGTGTCGCGTTCCGAAAAAAAATAAAAAGTCTCCCACGAATCTCCACGAATCCTCACGAAGAATGATCCAGGACCGTCCAGTTTCAGTTATGAGTGCAGATTCGTGTAGATTCGCGGGTAATCTCATCTTGGGGACATATTCAA
>DKJQ01000288.1 GCA_002454845.1 Ignavibacteria bacterium UBA6688 | reverse complement strand
GACCGGATCCAGAGAGACTTTGGTGCTGACAACGACTTTGCTTGCGCTGGAGCTTGCACTGCTGCCGAATCCCTGCGCTGCGAAGAGGAGGGAGGAAAAGGCGAACAACAGGAAAGCAATGGCGCTGACCCGTTGTCGAGCTCTCTTGGTATAGGCAATCATGTTCGGGGGTCTTCTGTTGTTGAGGGGTCCAAGTAGAGACACATACGCATTGTCATTCCGAGGAGCGGAGCGACGAGGAATCTCGTTTTCCATCATGCGATCAAGGTCAGAGTTCCTCCCCCTCCTTCGCCGGGGTCGGAATGACATCCATAGAACAGCTTCTACGTTCTACAACAAGCCCTTCAGCTTCGCCTCGAGCTGGACTTTCGTCATCAGGCCGATGTGACGGTCGACGATGTTTCCCTGTTTATCGACGATGAACGTTGTCGGAATCGCCTGGATGTTTCCATACGCCATGGCAAGTTTGCCATCCCCCACAACAATCGGGTAGTTGATTTTGGTCTTCTGAAGATACGGATGGACATCTTCCCATCCCCCTTCGTCCAGGGATACCCCGACGATCTCCAATCCCTTGTCCTTGTATTTTCCGTACATCTCGACAAAATCCGGGATCTCCCTCCGGCACGGTCCGCACCAGGTTGCCCAGAAATTCACGACAACGACTTTTCCTTTTTGTTTGCTCAGGTCAAATGTGCCGCCGTTGGCATCCTTGAGCGCAAACTGGGGTGCTTTTCCTTTCGATTGAGCGAAGGTTGTCACGGGCGTCACGGCAAAAAGCCCAAACAGGAGAACAGCGGTTACGAGATGCTTCATGGATTTCCTCAGGAGTAATGGTCTATGGACAAACCTTATGGACGAACTACAGAACCAGGATTACGGCAAAATAGTTTCAATATTCTTCACAAATTCTCTGTGCCAATCTAACAAAACATCACCACCAAAGTCCACCATCGGCATATTCCCAGAGGAAGAAGGCAACGATCCGGTAATCGAACAGCTTTTCACCGGCTACCGGGAACTGGGTGCCGATCGAAAGGGCGATGTGTCCCCGCTTGACCAGTCCGACATACAGTTGGGGAGTAAGAAAGAGCGTTGTGTGTCCTTCCCCCAATGATGTGATTCCATGGAACTCGAGCATCGGGATGAGTCCCTTCTTCCCATCGATCAACGGATAGGTGAACGCCAACGCGTACACCAACTCTTTTTCATTCCCCTTCAAAGGGTGTTCATATTTGATGCTCGATTGAAGGAAGAAGGGTCCAAAATCTTTGCCCGCGGCAAGAAACGGAACAAGTTTCCATGTCCCGCTCCCCAATCCGCTGGAGGCGTCGCCGGTCGGCAGGCCCACCTCTAATCCTGCACTGACCACGGAAAGTGTCCGGAGATCGTCATGGAGAAGGATCTTTCCTGCGACCTCGATATCCCCAAGTCCATTCACGGAGGAGGAATGGTTGGAGGAAAAAGGAAGAGAGACCTCCCATTGTCCTTTCGGTCCGATCCGCTCTTCGTACACAAACCTGGTGGTGGAGGTTCTGGCTCCCGCGTGTGTGTAGGTGGGGATCAGGAGGGCTTCATTCTCCGGGAAGGCTTTGGCTGTCACCTGGGCGCGACGAAAGTTCAATTCTCCCTGCGGCCACGAGCGGTCCGGACAGAATGTCTTAATATGTTCGATCATCAGGTCGATCTGTTTCTCCGTCAACGCCTCTCCCCATGCAGGCATGCTCATGGAAAGTCCACGTGCCTGACCGCCATGGGTGATGACAGCCTTCCAATCCTTCCGTGGTTCCCGGGAATTGAAACTGCAATCGGAGAAATCGGGAGGAGGGGCCTCCAGCTCAAGTTCTTCGGCAACAATCCCCTTTCCATCCAGCCCGTGGCAACGACCACACCAAGCGTCGTACATCGACTTCCCGTTGCTGAAGTCGATCTCGACTTCCTGTGAGACGGCTGTGAGAGGCAACAATGCGAAAACGAGGGAAATGAGTGATCTTCTCGATGTCATGTGTACGGTCACACCTTCCTTATGGCACGGGCAGCGAAAGTATAAGGAAGAATCGGTGGAAGGGCAACGGGATGTTCCGTTCTCAATGATGTTTACGTGAAATTTGTCCGACATACATCCATGCGCCCACAGTGTCAAGAATGAAAACGCTTGCCTTTCCCCGCCCCCTTATTTGCAGCTACTCAGCCCGCGAAATACACTCATCCTGAAAAATTTTTCGTGTATTTCGAGTGTTTCGTGGGAGTGAAAAAAGCCATGAATGGAGACGAATCTGGTACGAAGTAAGACGATTCGTCTGAAGCTCCCCGGCCTTGAGTTTCCTTGCTTTTCCTTCTAAAACTGTCTACTTTCTTCGGAGCAAAATATGGCAAAACAGCAATTCGTGATCGGTCTTGATGGAGGCGGCACAAAAACGGCGGCGGTGCTGGCCGACATACATGGGAATGTGCTGGCGGAAGAGACGGGCGGGCCTTCGAACTTTCAGATCATAGGCATTGAGAAAGCGGCGGAGACGATCCTGGGGCTGATCGAACGATGCTGCAAGCAGCACGGGTGCTCATCGGACGATGTTGCAGGTGTTACGGTGGGGTTGACGGGGGCGGGACGACCCGGTGACCAGCGGCGCATGTGGGAAGGCCTGATCGGAGCAGCGGAGCGGCGCAACGTTTCCCTGAACATGGTCGTGGTAGAAAGCGATGCGCGGATTGCACTCGAGGGAGCGTTCAAAGGAAAAGTGGGAATCATCCTGATTGCGGGAACAGGTTCCATCGCCTTCGGAAAGGACATGGAGGGGAACGTTCACCGTGCAGGAGGATGGGGAAGGACATTGGGGGATGAAGGAAGCGGCTACAAAATCGGTCGGGATGGGCTGAATGCGGTGACACGGCATCTCGACGAACGCTTGAAGGAAACATTGCTGACAAAGCTTGTTGCCAGGGATTTCGGCCTCTCCTCCCAGGAAAAAATCATCACAGCCGTGTACCGCGAGAACTTCGATGTGGCTTCCATTGCGCCGCTGGTGATCGAAGCTGCGGAGCAGAAGGACCCTGAAGCAGCCCGCATCCTGAACAGGGCGACGTTTGAACTCTCGGAACACGTCAGAGCTCTCCTGCTAAAGATCGAGCGGGTCTCGCGCGCCCGCCATAAAATCCCGCTGGCGTTCATCGGCAGCGTGATTACATCGGAATCGGTTTTGACGAAGATTCTCCGGCACAAGATCACGTTTTCGCTTCCGCAGATCTCCATCGTGCAACCTGCAGCAAGCCCGGCCTACGGCGCCGTGCTTCTGGCAATTCGATCCGTGACAAGGACTCCATGAGACATCTGACTGTCGTTCTTCCTCACGCCGCTCAGCCGCACTTCGAATCCACTCTCAGGCAGTTCATCGATTCTTCACTCGTTCAGAAAATTATCGTCCTCCATAACGGCAGCTATTCCGGAAACCATCCCAAGTGTGAAGGGCTTCTCTCCGGGACATTGACCGCCGGTCGGGTCATCAACCAAATCGTCGCCGGTACGACGACCGACGCTCTGTTGCTCGTGACCCAGTCGCAGGAATTACAGCTCGGCCAGGCCGCGCTTGAGCGGTTTCTCGCCGTGGCAGAAAGCACGGGATCCGGATTGGTGTATTCTGACTATTATGAAGTCAAGAACGGCATCCGTTCGGAACATCCGGTGATCGATTACCAATTCGGCAGCATCCGGGACGGGTTTGAGTTCGGCGCGTTGATGCTATTTTCCATGAAGAAGGTCCGTGAAGCCATCAAGAATTACGGTGAGATACCCCCCGTGGAATTCGCAGGGTTGTACGATCTCAGACTGAAAGTCTCCGTCGATTCTCCCGTGTTTCACATCCAGGAGTTTCTTTTCACCAAAGTGGAAGCGGACCTGCGCAAGACGGGCGAGAAATTGTTTGATTATGTCGATCCCCGGAATCGAGCGGTGCAGGAGGAGATGGAGGCGGTTGCGACTCAACATCTGAAAAACATCGGGGTCTATCTTCCTCCCAAATTCAAACCGGTACCGGTAAATGAGGGAGCTTTCCCGGTAGAGGCGAGCGTCGTGATCCCCGTCCGGAACAGGGAGCGAACGGTTGCCGATGCGGTCAACAGCGTGCTGGGGCAGAAACTTGATGCGGCCTTCAATGTCATCGTGGTGGACAATCACTCGACCGACGGGACGTCAAAAATTCTGACCGCTCTTGCGTCACAGAATCCTGCAGTGAAACATCTTATCCCATCCCGTCAAGACCTCGGCATCGGCGGTTGCTGGAATGAAGCGGTCCTCTCGGACCATTGCGGCCGGTACGCCATCCAGCTCGATTCGGACGACCTCTACAGCGGTCCCGATACACTCCAACAGGTCGTGGATGTCTTCCGCAGCGACGGTTACGCCATGGTGATCGGGTCGTACAAACTGGTCGATACGAACCTCAAGGAGATTCCGCCGGGCTTGATCGACCACAGGGAATGGACCCCGGAAAACGGAAGAAATAACGCGTTGCGAATCAACGGCCTCGGCGCGCCGAGGGCCTTCCGAACATCGCTTCTGCGGCAGGTTCTTCTCCCCAACGTGAGCTACGGTGAGGATTACGCCGTTGCACTACAGCTTTCGCGCGAGTATCAAATCGGGCGTCTCTACGAACCGATCTATCTTTGCCGCCGTTGGGAGGGAAATACGGATGCCGCACTTTCGATCGAGAAAGCGAACAGAAATGATCTCTATAAGGATAAGGTGAGGACTATCGAGATGATGGCGCGGCAATTGGTGAACGGGAAATCGTGAACAGTGAACAGTAAACAGTAAACCGTGAACAGTGAACCGTGAACCGAAAATGGTAAAAAGTAAAAAGTGAAAA
>DKJQ01000384.1:8697-11301 GCA_002454845.1 Ignavibacteria bacterium UBA6688 | reverse complement strand
TTTGAGAAGGTCTTTTTCTAATTATTTCGAAGGCGCTCCCTTGGTAAAGAAAATCTGGAACTCGCTGGGTTATTTCAAGTACCGGTGGAAAAATCAGGTCAAGGAATGGATCCATGGTAAGGAAGAACAGTTCCATTTTGATTTGGACCTGATCGCCCCGATGGTGAAAACAGCTTATTATAATCCGAAACCCTTCGGGTGGAATACGCGGGTCATGTTCATTGAACGTGTTGTTGAGTATCCGCTGGCATTCCAGGCTCTTCCCCCGGAACCAATCACCGTTCTGGATATCGGCAGCGGTGACTCCCCTTTTCCCTATCACCTTGCATGCCTTGGTCACAGTGTCCACAGCGTTGATATTCTCCCCTATCCTCTCCACCATCCCAATATTCAGCATCATCAATGTGATGCCATGCATCTCCCGTTTGGTGACAATTCTTATCCTCTTGTCACAGCAATCTCCTCGCTGGAGCATTTTGGACTGGGCGGTTACGGTGATCCTGTGAAAGCCGATGCTCCATTCCAGGCCAGGGATGAAATCCGCCGGGTTCTTCAACCGCGGGGGAAATTCATCGTCTCCCTTCCGGTCGGGAATGAATACGATTCCGTCAAAAGTATAAAGGCAAATTATTCAGTATTTACCCTGGAGCGTCTTTCCCGGTTTACCGAAGGTTTCCAGGTTGTTGACCAACGTTTCTTTCATCACATGGATCACCACTGGCTTCCCTGCTCGCCCCATGAAGCTTTTCGGCACGATTCGTATTCCCGGGGAACCATGGCCATTGTCTTTATGGTTTTGACCAAATCTGTCCCATGACGTCACCTCTCGGTAAGGACATTTTCAGCATTGCGAAGCTCCAAATCCTCTTTGCCGGCACCGGGTTCCTGACACAGATCTTCCTCGCCCGTCACCTCGGACCGGAACAGAAGGGCCTCTTTGATCTTTTCCTGCTCATCCCCACGGTCCTCGCCTCGGTTATCGATCTCGGGTTGCTCTCCGCCAATACCTATTTTGCCGGAAAGCAAAAGATCTCAATCCACCTCCTCCATTCTCATTCGTTCCTTTGGAGTTTAGTATCGATCGTGACATTGTGTCTCATTTTTTTTGGCGCTCAATCCACGCTCATGTCGTTCTTCCCCACGCTGACCAGTACACAATTGTTTCTCTCGCTTATTCTTGCCGGGCCGTTGATGTATTTCTCCCTTTGGTCGGCATTGATGTATGGTGTGGACCGGGTGAGGGTAGTCTATCGATTCAATGCCGCTGTTTCTGCTCTCACTCTCGCTTGCTACGTCTTTCTGGCTTTCGTCCTCCACCTGAACCTCTCAGCACTCTTATACGCAACAGCCGGCCTCAGCATTCTCAAAGCCGCCGTAGCATTGTTTGCTTTTGAGAATCCGAGACCGTGGAAAATCACAATTGATCTCAGGGCACTAAAGACATCCCTGACATACGGAATCGCCCTGTATCTCGGGCTGATTATCAATACGCTCCATTTCAGGGTTGACCAGTTCATGGTCAATTCCATGCTTGGCCCGGCTGAACTTGGAATCTATGCCCTTGCCGTCCGTATTGCCGAGATGGTCTGGCTGCTCGATTATGCAATCATCAATGCATCCATTTTCAGAGTAACGGCTTCGAGTCCGGAGGATGCGGCGCGCATTACACAACGCGTCGCCCGTTTGCTCGGAACGGTGGTGCTCATTTCTTCGATTCTCATTTCTCTTGTTGCACCCATTCTTCTCCCGCTTGTTTTCGGGAACGATTTCTCCCCCGCCGTCATTCCCCTTCTGCTCTTATTTCCGGGAATACTCGCCTGGAGCCTGGCGCGTGTCCTCGCTCAGTTCGTTGCATATCAAAGCGGGAAGCCCTGGCTCAACTTTAGGGCTTCAGCCGTTGCGTTCCTCATCAATATTGTCCTGGTTATTCTCTTCATTCCCCTCTGGGGAATCACGGGCGCAGCGATCGCATCGAGCATATCCTACTTTGTGAACTTCGCCCTGCTGGCCGGGATGTTCAAACGGCTTTCGGGTTCCACCCTGAGATCGTTTTTAATTCCCACTCAGGAGGACTTTGCTATGTTGAAAAATTTCTTCTCTGAACAATTTGCACTCTATGCGCGCAAATCCTAAAAGCTTGCGACAATACCGCCGCGTCCTCGGGCACCGGATCGCCCGCCCCCGATTCTGGAGAATGTTCCTCGAGGAACAGACTGCACGCTTATCTGATGAAGCGTTTATTCGCGAAAACGGTTTCAGCGGAAGCACTGAATCATTTGTCGACTGGTTCCACTCCACAGTACGATTTCGTTTCTTTTTCCACCCGCGCAACCGGAAGGACTTCTTCCTCCAGCTTATCACCTCTACGCAACCGTACGAGGAAATTCTCGCGGAGGCGCAGGATGTGCTGGAGAACCGGTTTGAAACGCTCGGCTCGGGGAAGGTCGACCTTGGCCAAAGCATCAATTGGCATTGCGATTTCAAGAGTGGAAAAGAATGGCCTGTTCGCCACCTGACCGTCGATGAGATCCTGGATCTCGGCAACCCGTCGGATATCAAAGTCCCGTGGGAGTTGAGCCGCTTCCACCAGGTCTGGTGGCTTGG
>DKJQ01000384.1:0-8548 GCA_002454845.1 Ignavibacteria bacterium UBA6688 | reverse complement strand
AACTGGGCGAACGCGATGGAAGCCGCCATCCGGGCCTGCAACCTGATCGCCGGCTATTACTTCTTTTGTGAATCGAAATCCCTCTCCCCGCAGTTTTGGCTCCGCTTTCTCAAAAACCTGCACGCACACGGACGGTTTATCGAGAACAATCTTGAGGTCTCCTGGAGAAATGGCAATCACTTTCTGTCGGATGTGGTTGGACTCACATTCCTCGGGATCTTCTTCCGGCATACCACCTTCGGCAAACGATGGCTCCGCCTCGGTGTCGAAGCGCTGGAAGAGGAAATGATGGAGCAAGTGTATGCGGACGGCGTCAATTACGAGAAATCGACCGCCTACCACCGGTTTGTACTCGAGTTGTTTTCCACCGCGGCAATTTTGTGTCAGAAGAATTCCATTTCATTGTCCGGAGAGTTTTTGCAGAGAGTGGAGAAGATGGTGGAATTCGTCCAGGCTTATACGAGGCCTGATGGATCAACCCCGCTGATCGGGGATGCGGATGATGGCCGGCTGTTCCGCTTCTCGATGGGGGAGGAGATCAACGATCACCGGTACGCACTCTCGATCGGTGCGATACTCTTTGGGAGACATGACTTCAAGGCAGCCGCGGGGCGGTTCGCGCAGGATTCGCTCTGGCTTTTCGGCGGCGAGGGTTTCGAACGACATCAACTGTTACGGGGCGACCCGGAACCCCTTCCCTCCAAAGCGTTTCCTGATGGGGGATTCTATATCATGAGGGGAAAGAATGCCCACGTAACGATCGATGCGGGCGATCTCGGAATGCTGGGCCGCGGCGGCCACGGGCATAACGATACTTTCAGTTTCGAGTTCTGGGCGAACGGGGAACCGCTCATCATTGATTCCGGCACATATGTTTACACTGCAGACCCCAAGGCACGGCAGGAATTCCGCAGTACGCGCTCGCACAACACTGTCGTGATCGACAATGAGGAGATCGCTCCCTTTGCCAACCTTTGGACTGTGGTGGAGGACAAGACCAACCCGCAAGTGCTGGCATGGAAAACATCGGACACCGAGGATATCCTGGAAGCGGAGCATGATGGCTACCGGCGCCTCTCCGTTGTTCATCGACGACGGATCGAGTTTCGGAAAAACGAAACGGCATTGACGATTACCGATACGTTGACCGGTAGCGGGGAACATCTTGCGGAGAGTTTTCTGCATTTCGGACCGAACGTCGCTCTCGAAATCCGGAATGACCATCTCGCGGTGGCCCGCAATGCAACCGGAACATACACCATCCGGGCATCGAGCGGCACGTTGACAATCCTCGACACTCGTTTCTCACGCAGTTATGGGATTGTGGAACCAAATAAAACACTCCGGCTCGCCTCCACGGCGCATTTGCCCTTTGTCCTCAAATGGGAAATTCGACATGACGTTCCTCCGCAATCATAGGCTCCTCACCCTGGCGGGACTGGCACTTACGTGGAGGTTGATGTTTATCATCATCTTCCCCGGGCCGAACTACTTCGAGGGCATTTCGGGCTCCTATCTCGAGGTTGCTCAAAACATCCTTCAGGGAAAAGGAGTCGTCACATACGTCGACGTTGCCCCCCTCTCCGCGCCTGAACGGGCCTTGACGTATGAAACCTTCATCGACCGGCCGCTGGGGTACCCGTTTCTCATTCTTCTCCCATCCCTTGTTACCTCGAGCCCGATCGGCATCCAGATCCTCCATGCCCTTCTCGCTGCCTGGTCTGTGATTATCCTGTACCTGCTTGGCAAAGAGCTTGTCGCAGAGAGAACTGCGTGGCGCGCCGCCATGGTGTATGCGCTCTGGCCCTTAAGTGCACGGTTCGAAGTGGCCATCCTCCCGGACGCGGTGATGCCGTTGTTTCTCCTTTCTACCCTCTGGCTTCTTCTCAAAGGGATCAAATCAGAACGAGGACTGAAGTGGTACGGGGCAGCCGGAATCGTCTGCGGGATCGGCATGACGATGCGCCCTGATATTTTGTTGCTCCCGTTTTTCCTCGCGGTCGGGTTGTTCTTCCTGAAGAATTCACCAAACCGCTCCAAAGGCGCATTGGCGTTACTGGCCGGAGTTGTCTTTGTGGTGGGTCTCCATACGGCGCGCAACTACGACGCGACCGGAGGCAAAGTCCTCCCGCTGGGACTCGGCAACGGGATCAGCATGTGGGAAGGAATCAGCCAGTTTGGCGATACACTGGGTACGGTGTACGGGGATGAGAAAATGGCACGGCGTGAAGGGTATCTTTCATGGGCCTACCCGGATGGGATCGAGCGCGACCGGCGACGTTTCAAAGAGGCTGTCGATATCATCCTTGCAAACCCGGTCTGGTACGCAGGCATCATGGTGAAACGCCTCCCGGTGCTTCTTACTCCTGATTGGATCATGACGCGCAAGTTCGCTCCGTCGCTCAAGGAGTTCCTCGACGCTTCACCCCGGAATACCGTGAGTGCGTACCTTGCCTCCTATCCTATCCCAGCGCTTCTCCGTGCAATACTCTTGTTGCTGCAGTACGCAAGTCTCATGCTGGCAATGCACGCGCTCTGGATGCACCGGCGGAACAGATTGCTCTGGCTTCCCGCTCTTGTCATTTTTTACTACATTGTGATCCACATCCCGACCAACACCGAGGCGCGGTATTTTTATCCGGTTCTTCCTCTGGTGCTGTTCCTTGCCTCTCTGGGCTGGCAGTCCGTGAAGCAGCCAGTGATGGATTAAACCCCTTCGGGGTTTGTATTTGTTTGTTATGTCTTGTTATTCGGATTGGAGCCCTTNNCTCCCTTGGGAAGCAGGAGAAGTACTTTATTCTTTCTCTGTGTGCATTGGATTAAACCCCTCCGGGGTTTGTTTTGACTTTTTATGTCCTGTTATTCGTATTGGAGCCCTACGGGCTCCCTTGGGTGGCATGCAGAAGTAACTTATTTCTCTCTATTTGAGGCTCATTCTTTTTTGAGACAAGTCCTGATCTGATCATTCCTCATTTCTATCGTTCCATGCTCGTTAACGTCACCATCCCCGTATTCAACGAAGAGAAGATCCTTCCTTCCAGCATTGCGACCCTGCACACATTCCTGACGAAGCATTGCCGTTTTGAGTGGGAGATCGTTATTGCCAATAATGCCTCGACCGATTCAACGCTGGAAGTGGCGCGGCGGCTCACCAACGAGTTGAAGGGCGTTCGCGTCGTCCATCTCGAACAGAAGGGACGCGGAAGGGCTCTAAAGAAAGTCTGGACCGAAAGCCGGGCGGATATCCTGAGTTACATGGATGTCGATCTTTCCAGCAACCTGTATGCATTCCCCCCTCTCATCGAAGCACTTATCAGCGGCGGATTCGATATCGGGATCGGTTCGAGACTTCTGAAAGCATCGACAACCAGCCGTAGTCTCAAACGGGAGGTTGTTTCGAGAACGTACAACCTCCTTGTCAAAGCCTTCTTTTTCACGAAATTCTCGGACGCTCAGTGCGGGTTCAAGGCAATTACGAAAGAGACTGCGGGAAGACTTCTGCCGAACGTTGAAGACACGGGATGGTTCTTCGATACCGAACTGCTGGTGATCGCGGAAAAACTGGGCTACCGCATTTTCGATTTGCCGGTGAGCTGGGTCGAGGACATGGACAGCCGCGTGAAGATCGTCAGGACAGCGATGGACGATATCCAGGGATTGATACGTGTTCGGAGAGGCTTTGCCAGAGGGAAATACCGATAAACGATGGAAGAACAGCTCTACCGAAAATTCTACGAGATCGAGCAGAAGCACTGGTGGTTCGTCGCGCGGCAGCGAATCGTCGAGCACATCATCCAGCGCAGACTCGGACTGCCGGACGGGGCAACGGTGCTCGACGTCGGCTGCGGGACCGGGGCAATCCTCGAAGTGCTCTCCCGCCGCTTTGAGGCGTACGGCACCGATACATCCGCCCTGGCGGTGGAGTTGTGCGGGAAGCGGGGATTGAAGAACGTCTATCAGTGCACACTCGATACGTTTCCACACCCCGATATGCGGTTCGACCTCATCACCCTCCTCGACGTCATCGAGCATATCGAAGACGATGCGGCGGTTCTCCGGCAGGTCCGCGGTTACCTCAGACCCGGGGGATCCTTCATCATCACCGTCCCCGCTTACCAATGGCTCTGGACCAGCCACGACGAGGTGAATCATCACAAGCGCCGGTACGTGCGATCGCACTTGAAGGGTGTACTTGAAAGGGCCGGGCTGAAGGTTTCCATGATCTCTTACTTCAACACGTTGCTGTTTCCGGCGGCGTTGGTGGAGCGGCTGGTGAAAAGGGCACTCCGGTCCGGAGACGATTCAGCCCTGAAGGTGCCGCAACGCCCCGTGAACTCCCTCCTTTCCTCCCTGTTTGCTTCCGAACGACATCTCCTGGGAAGAATCCCCCTCCCTTTCGGCCTCTCGATTGTGGCCCTGGGGACAACTGAGAAGACCTGACAGGTCTCATGGAGCTTTCCACAGCTGGAGGCTTTGAACTGAAACGTGCGCCAGCACGTTACTCATTGGACGCGAGCCAACAGTGAATTGGCGCATATCCTAACAGTCGCACGCTTGCGCGTGCTTCAGTAATAGGCTTCCAGCGGCCTCCGGCGGTGGATGATGTCTTGTCAGGTTCGTTTTTGCCGAAATGCCATAACCATGGCGACAAGATAGAGGGCGATCCCCGCGGCAAGGAGCTCATAGCGGTACGGCTTGGGGGGTTGTACCTCCAGGGTCGCTGCAGTATCAATCATGAAGGAGAGAAGAATGACGGCGGTCCCGGCAAGCGCGGTGATCCACACTTTCAACGGGACACGGAACACCCCATGATGGTGATCCCGGTGGAGGATGAGAAAACCTGCAACGATCATCAGGACAGAAACAAGAACAGGGGCAATGACTGGACCGATCCAGGGGACAGGAATCAGGAACAGTATATCCCAGTCGAAGATCGATGCCGGCCAACCAATGGCGACCTTCAGCCACACGTAGTAAAAAATATCCCACACACCGAAGGCAATGAGGAAGTATGCAAACCGCTCCCAGCGCGTGACACCGGCAACCATGCCGACCGTCGCAAGCATGACGATCGTTGCACCTTCACGGGCCAGTTCAACGGCCAAATGATGGCCGCTGAGAACCTTCAGTGGAAATTGAAATCCCTCCGGGTAATACAAGGCTCGAAGGTAAACGACCACCGACGATTCCACGAACGCAAACGCTACTGCGAAGAGAACGACCCCGATCAGTTTCAGCATAGATTTCATAACAGTGGAAGCCCCTGATTCATTCCCTTTGTTCGATCTCTCCTTATCAAGGTTGAAGGAACCTCATTCGAAACTGCCCCGCACTGATAGAAAAACAACCCACTAATCTTCGCTAATCCACGGAGTTGCAGAAAATACCATCAATCGGAAATGTGGTTTTTGTTTCGTGAAGATTCGTGCAGATTCGCGGGTAAAAAAATGCTGTGTAGTTCCGCACGTTCAAACAGAAAGCCGCCCCGGGAAGGAGCAGCTTTGCTTGTTCCGGTGAAAAGACCTGACAGGTCTCATGGAGCTTTCCATGGAAGACCTGTCAGGTCTTGCCGGACTCCATCGGCATGGATATGATAAACGTCGTCCCCTTTCCCTCTTCCGATTGAACCGCTATTGTACCTCCCTGCATATCGACGATTCGCTTTGCGAGTGGGAGACCGAGTCCCACCCCTTTCTCCTGCACGATCTTCATGAACGGCTCGAACACGCGGTCCTGAAATGCCTTCGGGATGCCGCTGCCGTTGTCAGAAACCCTAAAGACGACATTCGCGCCACTCGCTTCGGTGGAAAGCTTGATGGTTCCTCCGGGCGGGACCTAATTCGCTGAATAGCCGACGATATTGATCATCGCCCTCGCCATGCGGTCGTAATCGATCATCGCATTCCCTGAATACCCGAGTGAAGTCTCCAGTCGTATCTCATCCCGCTCCAGGTCAAGTTTGACGGCGGAGACCGCATAGTTGATAATCTGACCGACGTTGCAGGAACGCTTGTTTATCTTCAGTTCGCCCGTGGTGAAGTCGAGGAGGTCGGTAGTCATTTTGTTCATGGCGGTCACGGCGTTGCGGGCGGACTCGCAGAGCTGCGCCTTCTGGTCCGGGGGGAGATCCGACTTCTGAATCTGATCAACTGCCGCGACGATCTCCCGCATCGGAGAGCGGAAATCGCGGATAAGGGAGCCGGCAATTTGTCCCACCGCCGAGGTGCGCAGAGCCTGCTGGCTCTGGAGCAGTGCTTTCCGCATGCGATCGAACGAGCGGGACAGTTGACCGAGTTCGTCACCGGATACGGAGATCTTCATCGGCGACGTCAGGTTTCCCTGTCCGATTGCCTCCGTTGCCGAGACCAGCGTCTCGATCGGTTTTTGAATAAACGAGCGATAAAAGACAAAGCCGATGCCGAGCGCGATCACGGCAAAGCCGATCGAGATCATGGCGGTCCGGGCCGAGTTCTCCCGGATCGCCGCGTTGATCTCTGCCAGGGGCAACTGGATGTGAGCGACACCGAGGACATGACTGACTTCGACTTCGTGGCAAGTCTGGCACTTCTTTTCGGCTTTGAACGGAATAATGGCTTCGAAATCGTGCTCTCTCCTCACCCAGATCGGAATTCCGGTTTGAAACACCTCGGTCCCGATCGTTCCTTTCGCCAACGCCGCCTGTTCGCGCTTCTCGAGACGGACATCCCGGAGACTGTCCTCGAGCCACTCCTTCAACTTCAGATTGTCCGCCCTGATCCGGATGTAGAGATCCTGCAACCCGCCGGAAGTCCGGATTTTGTCGAGGAACGAATCGTCGACCATTTCATTTTCGAGCATCTGGTTGACGAGGGCCTCGCGGACGATATGGGCCTTCTGGAAGGCGGCCACTTTCGCCTGCTCGAGCATTTGCTCCTCCGAGGCGTTCGTCGTGAGGATGTAGCTCCCGGCGATCGCAACGATGAAGAGCGGCACGTAGGTAAGGAGCAATTTCGTGGAGAGACCGAATCGGCCCATGGGTAAACCTCCTTGAATTCGAACGAAAACGGTGGTGTGGTGATTACTATACGAAGTGCGTGGCGAGTGGATGTTAGCGATATCTGAGGCGAAGGTCAAGAGACCAGCCGGAGGCGTACTATTAACGCACGCGAATGTGTGCAACTATTTGACCCTTGGCTTCAGGAAAATACTCCGAAAGAAGGTTTTTTGCTCGGCAACGACATTCCCCACCCACTCCGGTTCTTATTGGGACGATACCAAATTGACAATGAGTTTAATCATCACATCTTTATGCTTGGGATTGCTTTCCGCCACGAGAAGGGTTAAGGCGACAAGAGCATTGTCATTAATATTCCGCTCCCCATCCGGATTCGACAAGAGGCCGTTCTTTTCGAGAAACCAGATAAAGAGGAGCGATGCGGCGCGTTTGTTCCCGTCGATAAAGGGATGATCCTTGATGATGAAATACAAGAGGTGGGCCGCTTTGTCCTCAATGCCGGGATACAGTTCCGATCCGGCGAACGTTTGCTCGAGGGTCCCGAGGATCCCCTTCAGAGCTCCCCGTTCCCGTTCCTTCCCGAACAAATCCCCCGCTTCCTTTCGCTCCATCAGGTTTTTCCGCAGATGTCCGATTGCTTTTTTGGCCTCGTCTTCCGTGATATGGAAGCGGACCGGACGATGAGGCCCTTTTGTCGCCAGCATCCCTTCATCGTACTGATGCAAGAGCAACCATGAGCGGGTATATTCGGTGATCACCGTGAGCAACCCCGCCGTCTCTGATGCCGTCAACACGTTCGTTGATTTTGCTTTCTCGATCAACTCGACCGCAGACTCTAATTCCTTTAACCTCTGTTTGTTCTCCTTCAGGCGTTTTTCATTCAGCGTATACCCTTTCACGAGATGGTCACGAAGAATGTTCGTGGCCCAGATGCGGAATTGGGTGCCGCGTTTGGATTTTACCCTATAGCCGACCGAGATGACGACGTCAAGATTGTAGTATTGTACTGTGTATGCCTTCCCATCTCGGGCAGTATGTCGGAAATCCCGACATACTGACTTTTCCTCTAACTCTTTTTCGTTAAATACGTTGCGAATGTGCTCCGTTATAGTCGTTCTCCCCTTCCCAAAAAGCTTCGCCATCTGCGCCTGTGTGAGCCAGACGGTCTGATCTTCGAGGGTTACATCGAGTGCTGTTTCTCCCTCTTCGGTCCGATAAATAACTATTTCACCCCTCTGTTCCGCCATCATCCATCCCTCCTGCATTGCAGTTTCATAGACACAAAAACGCTAATGATTTTCCTGAACGCCTTCATCAAAAATCCAATCCGCGCAGTCCCAAGTAGTGGAACGCTATCGCGTTCGAAGCACATAGACGGTCGTCATCCCGATCACATCAGCTCTCAGCGAATTTCTTGATCTCCTCATAGAACTTCACGATCGCCTTCGCCTTGTTCTTGCCAAAGGCCATCCAGTGCCAGGGAGTGTCAGGCGACGGTTCGTCGACCAGGGGCAACCGAAGCACTGGTTTGCCTTTGAATTCAGTCATCTCGGG
>DKJQ01000138.1 GCA_002454845.1 Ignavibacteria bacterium UBA6688 | reverse complement strand
AAGCGAGAAATTCAAAAAGGAACTCTCCGCGTATAAAGGGGGAAAAGGAACAGTACAATTTCCCTTTGACAAACCAATCCCTTTTGACCTTATAAGAAGAATCGTGAAGTTCAGGATCAAGGAGAATCTGAGAAAAGCACAGGCACAGGGAAAGAGAAAAAAAAAGAACGGACCATAACGCTTCTTGCACCTTCCCTCCTTTCTTCTTACTTTCACGCCATCGTTTTTTCCCGCCCCTCACCACGAACCAGTCACAAGGGATTCCATGAAGCGCGTACTTTTTCTGATCGTCACGATCCTGTTCACCGCCGTGAGTCAGGATAAAATTGAATATTCCGTTTCATTTGAAAACGCCTTGCACCACGAGGCGGAGATCACCGTTACCTTCCCCGACCTTCCCGCAGGACCGCTCGAGACTCGGATGGGGCGCACATCCCCGGGGCGCTACGCGCTCCATGAATTTGCCAAGAACGTCTATAACGTGCGTGCGGTCGATGGGAAGGGGAAACAACTCACCATCATGCGCCCGAACGTACACCAATGGGACATCGCCGGCCACGATGGAACGGTCGTCGTCCGCTACACGCTCTTTGCCGACCACCCGGATGGCACCTATGCCGGCATCGATGTTTCTCACGCCCACCTGAACATTCCCGCCTCTTTTCTCTGGGCAAGGGGTCTTTCGGACAGGCCGATCCAGGTTTCCTTCAGGCTTCCGAAAGATTCGAAGTGGAGGGTTGCGACACAACTAGCCCCCACCACAGATCCCTTGACCTTCACGGCGCCGCATCTTCAGTACTTCATGGACAGCCCGATCGAGATCAGCGAGTATTCGTCGCGTAAATGGAAGATCGAGTCAGGAGGGAAAACCTCCACGATCAAGCTTGCCGCTCATCATGACGCGACGGAAGCCCACGTCGATGCCTACTTCGAAATGGCCAAACCGGTGATCCTGGAGCAGATGGCTGTCTTCGGCGAGCTTCCCGACTATGACTTCGGGGAATATGTCTTCCTTGCCGATTTTCAGCCCTGGGCGGTCGGGGACGGGATGGAACATCGCAACTCAACGGTGATCAGCGGCGCGGCCTCCATCAAGCCCAACCCGTTCAACCTGCTCGGGGTTCTCTCCCACGAATATTTCCATTCCTGGAATGTCGAGCGCATCCGGCCGAAGTCCCTGGAGCCGTTCAATTTTGAGGAAGCGAATATGTCGGGGGAGTTGTGGTTTGCCGAAGGGTTCACGAACTACTACGGCATTCTCACCATCGCGCGGGCACAATTGACGAGTCTCGACCGCTTCGCACAGAACATCCGGTGGAGCGTGAATACCGTTATCAACGCGCCGGGACGCGGCTTCTTCAATGTGGTCGAGATGAGCCGACAAGCCCCCTTCGTCGATGCCGCAACGGCGGTCGATCGTAATAACAGGTCGAACACGTTTATCTCTTACTACACATGGGGCGAAGCAATCGGGCTCGGGCTCGATCTCTCGATCCGTTCGAAGTTTTCGGGCCTCTCTCTCGATGATGTGATGCGTCGAATGTGGCAGAAGTTCGGCAAACCGGAAATCCCGTACACGAACGAAGATGTACGGCTCGTCGTGGGCGAAGTGACCGGCGACCAGCGGTTCGCCAATGAATTCTTCGACAGGTACATCTACGGAAAGGATGTTGTCGATTACCGGACATTGTTGGCCAATGCGGGACTCCTCCTGCGAAAGGCGAAATCGGGCAAAGCTACACTCGGACCCGTTTCCCTGAATTACGACGGAGGGAAGGCCAGGATCACGAGCGGCACAATCCACAACACTCCCTTGTACCGGGCCGGCCTGAATCGCGGCGACAAGATCGTGAAGATCGGCTCAACGCTCATCACGAACAAACAAGATTGGGATTCGGTGACAAGCTCGGGCAAACCAGGAGACACCATCGCGATCGAATATGAACAGCGGGGGATCAAAAAGAGCGGGACGCTGACGTTCGACGAAGACCCTCTGCTGGAGATCCTCCCGTATGAGCATGCCTCCCTGCCCGTCACCGAAGCGATGAGAGCATTCCGCGCATCGTGGCTCGGAAGCAAATCTACCCACCAGCTCCCTGCATTGAGCAAGAGCTGCTCAAAGTGCCGGCGTACGTATCCGTTCCCGACCGAGTTTTGTCAGTACGATGGAGAAGCGCTGAAAGCCGTCATCGAAGACTAAAAGAAGGAGACACATGCATGAAGCGTACTATCTGTCTAATTGCAAGGAGCAAGCAGTTCATCGCCTCCTTTTTCTTTCTCTTCACGACACTCTGTGCAATCGCACTGTTCGCTTCAGGGACTGAGCAATCCTTTGCTCAAACTACCATCACGCAGCAGCAGGTTGAAGCTGTCTTTTCTCCAGGCAGGAGTGTGAGGATATACCAGGACACTTCCAGTAAGGTCGTCAACGTGGGTCTTACTGGAGGTCCTCACGTGTACGATTTCAGCACCCTGCCCTTCTTCTTTGCGGGGCGCGAGAGCGTTCTCGCCGTTTCGCAGATTCCTCAATTAGTATCCCGATATGGAACTGCGACCGCGGTGTTACGGACACAGGAGGGGTCCGGAGGATTTATCTACAATCCCATGCAAATTGACGCGCAGGGGTGGAGAAACCTTGGAGAGGCCCATATAGGAACAGGCCTCGCGGAGCGTTACAGGCACTATGCCCCGTTTGAATTCGATGCGCACTTCCCCATCACATTCGGCCATACGACAACCCAGACCTTTAGCACCATTGAAACCACCTATGTCAGTGGGGGAAGCCCCACGATGAGTTCAACGGTCCTGGCAGAAAGTCTTATTGTCGACGGATATGGAACACTCTTGTTGCCCGGGCTTTCGCTGAATTGCTTGCGGGTACGAAAAAAGGAATATCAAAACGGCACGTATCATGGCTTTCATTTCATGACTTCAAACGGGGCATCGCTGGTCGTGAGCTCCCGGAACCACCAGCCAGGCACAGGGAATATTCAAGTCGAAGGGGTGCTCTACGTCCTAGGCGACCTTTTCTCATCCATCCCTCGCTCTGAGGAACAACCGCATCAGTACAGGTTATTGCAGAACTTCCCAAACCCATTTAACCCCTCGACAACGATAACCTTCGGCGTTCCACGATCCAGCCATGTCATTCTCAAATTGTATAATTTCCTCGGCCAGGAAATCCAAACGCTGGTCAATGAACAGCTCCATCCGGGTCAATTTGAAGTCCAGTGGCACGCCGATGGAATGGCAAGTGGAGTCTACTTCTATCGCATCCAGGCGGGGGATTTTTCCGAATCGAGAAAGCTGTTATTGGCAAAATGACAGTGACCATGAAAAAAATCCCGGTTGATGCCATAGCCCAGTGGATTGCAGAAGGGATTAAGGCATTCCGACTATGAACCGCCTCATTTCTGTGTTGACAATTTTGTACCTCACCGGATGCACGTCACAACAAGCAGCAGTGGATTCTCGTGCACCCAACGTCGATGCGTTACTCTCGAAGTTTAACAAACCGGATATCCCCGGTGCCTCGGTGATGGTGATCCGGGAAGGAAAGGTTCTCTATCGCGCTTCGTACGGACTTGCCCACCTTGAGGAGAAACGGGAGGTGACCCCTTCGACCAACTACCGTCTCGCCTCGGTGACGAAGCAGTTCACGGCGATGGCTGTGATGATACTTGTCGAACGAGACGCCCTTTCGTACGAAAGCACCCTGACCGATATGTTCCCCGGGTTTCCGGCATACGGCGGGAGAATCAAGGTTCGGAACCTCCTTCAACACACCTCCGGCCTGATCGATTACGAGGATTTGATCCCTGAAGGAACGACCATCCCGGTGCTTGATAGAGACGTCCTCGATCTGCTCAAAGAACAAGACAGTACGTACTTCGATCCAGGAAGCAGATATCAGTACAGCAATTCCGGCTACGCACTTCTGGCGTTGATTGTGGAGAAGGTGTCAGGCCAATCGTTCGCATCGTTCCTGGAGAACAACATTTTCGCCCCGCTGGGGATGGGGAATACCGTTGCCTTCGAGCAAGGCAAATCGACCGTGAAGAATCGGGCATACGGGTACACTCAGCGCGACACAACCGACGAACGAAGCTTCGAATTCACGGATCAGAGCCTTACCAGCTCCGTCCTCGGCGACGGCGGGATTTATTCTTCCATAGCAGACCTGTTCAAGTGGGATCAAACGCTGTACACCAACAAGCTGGTCAGCTCCTCAACCCTTGGCCAGGCCTTCACGCCGAACATACTCCCGAACGGTCAGAATTCAGGGTACGGTTTCGGCTGGAGGATTGCGCTGCATCATGGACTCCGTACCCTCCACCATTCCGGTTCCACCATCGGATTTCGCACACACATCCTCCGTTTTCCCGACGAGCGATTCACTGTGATCGTCCTGGTTAATCGTGCCAATGTGAACACGGAGGCCCTCGCCTTTGCCATAGCTGATCTCTATCTTTCTCCGAACTGACAAACGGTGATTGCACAGATTGACGCGGATGAACGCAGATAAAGGCATGGGGGTCGATCTACTCTGTTTTGAGAATCCCGCATTTCAAGGGGAAAGTTCTGTACGACGATGAATCGGCACGCCGCTTATCCCATCGTGATTGCCCCACGCAAGATTTTTCCTTACCATACCTCCCGCTGTGAGTAGCGGTGTTCTCAAATACCATAATCTAGTTTTTTGCCACAAAAAGGCACAGAAAGCACAAAGTCTTTTGGTGTTTGATTTTGACGGTTGCTATCGCAACCCTGTTCTGTACAGCATAGTTCCAATAAGTAACGTGCTAACGCACGCTTTAGTTATACGCCTTCGGCTGCCTCCGGCTGTGCATTTTGTGAATCTTTGCGGCTGAATCGTTTTTAAGATAGGCTCTCATCATATCTCCGCGAAATCCCCCAAAGGCATACCATGCGATACTTCACTCCACTTTTTTTTCTTGCAGTCTTTATCGCGTTCCACTGCACCCAACCGGACCCTGGAGCACAAATGAATTCTGTTGCCGAATCGTATGTCAAGCTCGTCCTTGATGTCGGACAGCATGACGCCGACTATGTCGATGCGTATTACGGACCGAAGGAATGGCAGGATGAAGCCAAGGCATCGAAAAAATCCCTCGACTCGCTCAGGCAAACAGGCGTTGAGCTGATAAAGCGCCTTGGGGAGATCGACGTCTCCGGCCAGGAAGAAATGAATCAACTGCGACACGAGTATCTGCTGAAGCAGCTCAAAGCACTTGTGACGCGGGTCGAGATTCTTGGCGGAAAGACTTACACCTTCGATGATGAGGCCCGGGACATCTACGATGTCACTCCCCCTTCGTACACGGAAGACCATTTTAAAAAAGTCATCGATGAACTCAACGCGCTCCTTCCCGGTAACGGGACGGTCGCCCAACGGTATGAACAATTCCGGAAAACGTTCGTCATCCCCCCTGCAAAGCTCGACACGGTCTTCAAGGCAGCCATCGAGGAAGCACGACGACGGACGAAACAGCACATCGAACTCCCCTCCAACGAGAATTTTGTCGTCGAGTACGTGAAGGATAAATCGTGGAGCGGTTATAATTGGTACAAAGGAGAGAACAACAGCCTGATCCAGATCAATACCGATCTCCCCATCTTCATCGACCGGGCGGTCGACCTGGCCGCGCATGAAGGATATCCCGGACACCACATCTATAATGTGCTGCTGGAATCGAACCTGATGCGGGGCAGAGGTTGGATCGAGTTCTCCGTGTATCCCCTTTTCAGCCCCCAATCGCTGGTTGCGGAAGGGACCGCCAACTACGGAATCCAGGTCGCCTTTCCGGGCGAGGACCGGATCACCTTCGAACGGGAGGTCCTCTTTCCCCTCGCGGGGCTTGACGCATCGCAGGCCGGGAAGTATTACCAGCTCGCCGAACTGGCAAGTGCCCTAAGCTATGCGGGGAATGAAGCGGCAAGAAATTACCTGAACGGCCGGATCAATTCGGACGAGGCCGCACAGTGGTTGGAAGAGTATGCGCTGATGTCTCCGGAACGGGCAAAGCAGCGCGTCCGCTTCATCGACCAGTACCGAAGCTACGTGATCAACTATAACCTGGGACAGGACCTGGTGAAGCGGCATATTGAAGCAAGCGGTGGAACCGCGGACAAGCCGGAAAAGCGGTGGGAGGAATTCAAGAAACTTATTTCATCGCCGAGACTGGCCTCGGGGCTACGAAAGTAGGAATCCCACTCCACCCTCATGGCCCGATTCAAGCTCACACTCGAATACGAAGGAACACGGTACAGCGGCTGGCAGGTGCAGAAGAACGCCCGGACGGTTCAGGGGGAACTGACGAATGCGATCGGCGTTGTGACTGCCACCAAGCAGTTCGAAGTGTACGGCTCCGGCCGGACCGATGCAGGCGTCCACGCCCTGCGCCAGGTGGCCCATCTGGACGTTACCACCATGCTGGCACCGGAAATCCTGAGGCGCAAGGTCAACGACGAACTTCCGTCCGATATCAACATCCTCGAAATCGGGAAAGCAGCCCCTTCCTTTCACGCGCGGCACGATGCGGTGGCTCGCAGTTACCTGTACCAGATCTCCCGCAGGCGGACGGCATTCGGCAAACGGTTCGTCTGGTGGATCAAGGATGAATTGAACGCCGAGAAAATGAAACACGCCTCCTCCTTGTTCGTCGGCATGCAGAACTTCCGGTCATTCACCGCCGACGACCCGGAGGAAAAATCGACCACCGTCCTCCTGGAGGAAGCACAACTCGTGGAAATCGGGGACCTGATCCTGATCCGCTTCGTCGGTTCCCATTTTCTCTGGAAAATGGTCCGGCAGCTCGTCGGCACCATCGCCGAAGTGGGCCGGGGGAAACTGACTATCGCGAAGCTCGAGGAATGGCTTGGTCAGGGTTCCGACGAACCGGCCAAACTTACCGCTCCTCCTTCAGGACTTTTCCTGGAGCGGGTGTACTACAAAGGCGATCGCAGAATCCAGGACTTCCAACCGCTTCTCAACCTTGGACGTTAATACCCATCTGAGAAATTGATTTCCCACAACGATGCCCGGAGGCGAAATGGACGTTCCCCGGTGTCTTGTACGCTTTTGGTCGGCTCCCTGTGGCGGCCAAGCTCCTGCCGCTCTTCTTTGAAACAGGTTCTCGTCAGGAGTGGCATTTCATCCGTCCTTTCCGCCGGTCCGTTCCCCTGTAATACCAGCCCGTACCATTCCCTTTGAGCTCTTCATAACACTTCCGTATGATTCCTTCGTGCCGCCCGGTCACACGGACGGAACCCACCTTCAGCAGCATGAACAACCGGTTTCAACCCATCATCCACATTGGAGGACCGCATGCTCTTTCGCAGGATTCAGACGCTGTGTGACCTTGTCGTCTTGGCGGTGATCGTAACACCATCTCTGCAATCACAGGATCAATGGACCTGGCCGGAAAAGCCGAAGAACCTCCAGGTCTTGAACAAAGACCGGCCGGGTTCGGTGTTGAGTCCGATTATGAGGGGATTCACAAGATCGCTCGGCGTCCGGTGCTCCCACTGCCATGTCGGGGAGGAAGGCAAGTCCTTGAGCACGTTCGATTTTGCTTCCGATGCAAACCCGAACAAGGATCGCGCGCGTGAAATGCTCAGGATGCTCGGAAGCGTCAACAATCATTTGAAGAAGATCGAACCATCCGGGGACAAGCGTGTCAACATGTGGTGCCACACATGTCATCGCGGCCGGCCAAGACCGATGACGTTGGCGGAAGACCTCGAGGAGAAGTATCGCGCTCGGGGAATCGATGCCGTCCTGGAGCACTACGCAGACCTGAAACTGCGATACGAGAACAGGGGTGCCTACGATTTCGGGGAACGAACTTTGAACGATCTGGGATTCGATCTGCTGGGGAAGGGAGATGCGGCAGCCGCGATCAAAATCTTCAAACTGAACACCGACGAATTCCCAAAATCGGCAAATGCCTGGGATAGTCTTGCCGAAGCTCATATGAAGGCGGGGGATACGATGCTGGCAACACAGTTCTATGAAAAGGTGCTGGAGATGGACCCGAAGAGCGAGAACGCGAAAGAAATGCTGAAGAAGATCAAGGAAGGTGGGAAGAAGTAACGCAAGCGCATCTTCGGATTTTTTTTGTTACCCGCCGCCGGACGGAAGTGTTCCGCGGAGGGAGAGGCCGGAGCTTCCATGGGTGAGGGGGGATGAGCCCTGCTGCCTCACCCGTACGATTCCCGCTTGATCCTCTCATCCGCCACACCCAACTCGTGCAGGCTCGCGAGCACCGATTCCAGAAAACGCGGTTGCGGTTCCACGCCTTTTTCCCGGGCTTCCTGACGGTCGAAGACGGAAATTGCCGGCCCACAGACATAGACCAGGCATGCCGACGGATCAGGGATCTCATGGCGGAGCAACGCCGTTGAGACTCTTCCTTTGTGCATCCTGGATCCGTACCGTTCAGGATCGGCCTCCCGTGTCATAGAGTGAACGACCTGGAGGTTTTCCGGGTACCGCGCTTCGAGCGTTTCCAATTCCCTCCGAAAGATCACATCATCCCATGTTTTGTTTGAGTAGACGAAGGTATGCCGGAGCTTCGGGAGATGCTGCAGGGAGTGTTTCAGCATGGAGAAATTCGGGACGCTGCCGGATCCGGCGCAGATATGGACGAGATGATCGGTCTGGCTCTCGATATCGTCGGGGAGTGTATAGGGGCCGGTGAATCCGGTTACCACCAATTTCATGCCGCGCACCGTGCGCTTCACCAGCATGGGGGAAAGAAGGGGCGGAAACTTCGTCTGCCCCGACACGTATCGTTCCTCCTTGATCGTCACGGCCAAATATTTCTCGTGCGGCGCCGAGCACATGGAATAGGCACGGGGAGCTTCCCGCTTCCCTTTGATATCCTCAAAGTAGGAGATGAACCGTTCCAGCGCCTCGAACTGGTGCGGATCGATCGTCAGGAAGTGACCCGGTTTGTAATCCAGATGATCGTTCCCGGTAAAGAGAACCAGCGTCGTCGTATCCGGCGTCTCCAGGATGGTATCGGCAACCATAACCTCCAGTTCCTTGATCCGTTTGCGACCGGGCTGGTTGATCGGTGCATCGCTCATCGGCGGGCGTTCTCCTGCGGTCTGGTTTGTTTTGCGATTGAAGCTTCTTCTTTATACATTTGTCCCCAGTATAGAAATCGGAAGAGCGTCG
>DKJQ01000006.1:8019-8172 GCA_002454845.1 Ignavibacteria bacterium UBA6688 | reverse complement strand
CACGTCCGTTTATCTGGATCTCAGTCAGAATCCCCATCGGTTGGAGCAGGAACTTACCCCGCGGGACCGGTTTGTCGTTATCGATGAGATCCAGCGCATGCCGGAGCTTCTCCATGAGGTTCATCGGCTGGGCGAATCGATTCGATCAACAGG
>DKJQ01000006.1:7784-7952 GCA_002454845.1 Ignavibacteria bacterium UBA6688 | reverse complement strand
ACGTCCCGTCTGCCGTTGGACGGGAAAAGCGGCATGATTCATGCCCCTGTCTTCCTCACATTCAAATTACTCCTTGCATCGCACCATTGGATTGAGGGAAGAATCGGTGAGGTTTTGTCAGACCCCTCAGCACCGATCCCATGCCGCTCACACGCTCACAGAAAACGA
>DKJQ01000006.1:0-7717 GCA_002454845.1 Ignavibacteria bacterium UBA6688 | reverse complement strand
GCAAGGCGTTCACACAGAGACGCGGAAGTATGTCGCAAGCGTTCAGGAGAGTGGCGCAGGTGTCCCCATGCCCTTTCCCGCCACGCCTCGCTGGGAAACGTTGATCGAACCACCATGGAACGTGCGTTCAAAAAATCCTTTCGATCGCTCGATGCAATCTTCGACTTTTTGGACGAGGGTTTCGAGGCATTTCATGTCGAGGAATCCGCCCGTTTTTCCATCAAGTTTGCCGTGGAGGAGATTTTCACCAATATGGTTAAATACAATCCCGGGGGAATCGACGACGTCAAGATCATGATCGCCAGGGAGGGGAGGCAGTTCTCCGTCCGACTCGTCGATTCGGAGGAGCACCCCTTTGATCCCAGACTGTCAAAGGAGGTTGATCTGGAGTCTCCCATCGACGAACGGGAGCCGGGGGGACTGGGGCTTCATTTGACGAAGGAGTTTATGGATAGGATTGAGTACGACCATCAAAACCGTACAGGCATCGTAACGCTTATTAAGTACCTGGAGAAATGATATGTTCAGCGTAACGTTTAAAGGCAAAAATGCAGTGGCGTTGGTGGGACGGCTCGACGCGTCCCAAGTGGACGATGCCCGGCTCGAGTTCGACAAGATCACAGAGTCGGCAGTAATGGATTTTAAAAATTTGGAGTACATATCAAGTGCCGGTCTCGGCATTCTCTTCGCTGCCCAGAAACGCCTTAAAAGCTCGGGTCATGGCCTGAAACTGATTAATCTCAACAGTCATATCAGGGATGTCTTCCGCTATGCCCGATTTGAGATGATTTTTGAGATCGAATGAGGAAACACGTGGGCCTCGCCCGCCGTAGTGGCGGTTCCGTGAAACTTACCAACTTTTCCCCTCATCCCTTGTATTTATGATAGAGTTGACAGACGCAGAACTCGTCAAGCAATGCCTCGAAGGGGACCGGGCCGCATTTGGGGTGTTGGTCGACCGATATCAGAAACCGGTGTTCAATGCGGCGTTGCGCATCGTGGGCAACGGCGAGGACGCTGCAGACATTACGCAGGTGGTATTTCTCAAGGCCTACGAGAGGCTCCGGTCCTATAAACCAAATTACAAGTTCTTCAGTTGGCTGTATCGCATCGCCGTCAATGAATCGATCAATTTTGCCAAAGCAAGAAGGCAGCACGAGGAGATAGACGATTCGATTCCTGCAGAAGACGGGCCGGGGGGAGAAGAGACTCCTGAGGCAGTTGAAGCGATCGTCGAAGAAGCATTGCAGGCCTTGAGCCTCGAGCATCGATTGGTTCTTATCCTGTGCCACTTACAGGAGTTGTCCTACAGGGAGGCGGGTTACGTTCTGGACCTCCCTGAAAAGACGGTCAAGTCGCGTTTATTCACTGCGCGCAAGGTTCTTAAGGACGTGTTGATCCGGAAAGGAAGGTTGGATGAACGAAGAACGACTCGCTGATCTTATCACCCGCTCCATGGACGGTCTTCTCACACCGTCAGAGGAGAAACAACTCCGGCTCACCCTGGATGCCGATCCGGAGCGACGCAAAGAGTATGAAGACCTGGTCCGGACTGCGCGGATGCTTGGCCGGGTCCGCCAGGCGGACGCGCCGCGGCATCTCAAACCCCTGATCATGAACAGTCTCTCTCCAAACGCACACCAACGTTTCAGATTTACCTCACCCCTCACCATTTTGAAGGAGGTAGTTATGGCGATTAAAGATCTCTTCACGGGCAAGCGGAAACCGGTGGTCATCGGCGCCGTCGTTGCTGCGGCCGTCGCGATCATCTATTTCGCGATCGGGTATCCCCCCCTGGGCTCCGATGAGTTGCAGGGAACCATCGGCGGTGCGCAGAAGGCCGCGAAGTACCGATCCGAGCAGGTCAGCAAGAAGGATGTCATCGTGGAAAACGCCCCGTTACAGAAGGCGCTCCAGAACGACAAGTTCCAGAAACTGATCAGGAGCACGGAGTTCCAGAACAAGTTGCAGAACGAGGCAGTCTGGTCGGCTCTTGCGAGTGACGCCCTACGCGAGGCCCTCGCTTCGGACGCGCTCCGTGAGGCGTTGAGGTTCGCGGAAGTGCGCCAAGCGCTGGGGAATTCCGAGTTACTCGGGGCGATGAAGTTTGCCGAAGTCCGCGAAGCCCTGGCCGGTGACGCGTTGCAGGCTGCCTTGAAGAGCGGCGATCTCCAGGCGGCGTTAAACAGTGCCGACCTGCAGGCTGCTCTGAATAGTGCGGAATTGCGCGAGTCGTTGAGGTTTGCAGGATTGCGTGAAGCTCTGAAGAATGCAGACCTTCGGGAAGCCTTGAAGCACTCAGAATTGCGTGAGGCCTTGAAGTTCGCCGAAGTGCGCCAAGCGTTGAGCAATTCAAGCCTCCGTGAGGCTCTGAAGTCGGCTGACCTTCGCGAGGCCCTGGCGAGCGCCGAGTTGCGGGAAGCTCTTGCCAGCGCGGACCTTCGCGAGGCACTCTCCATCGCCGAATTGCGGGAAGCCCTCTCGAGCGCCGAGCTTCGTGAGGCCCTGGGCAGCGCAGAACTGCGCGAGGCCCTTGCCAGCGCCGAGCTCCGTGAGGCGTTGAAAAACGGCGAGCTACAATCCGCCATGAAGATTCAGGAATAACCGCCCGGTTTCAAAAGCCGGTTTGAAGCAGGTTGAAAGGGGAGAAGAAGAACTTCTCCCCTTTTTTGTTTCGGAGGATTCCCCTTCTCCCGTCTCTCGAAGGCAGGGCTTGCCTTTTGTACGAAAGAAGTGCATCGTAAGCCGTCGGCAGACCTCGCCTGCCGTTTCCACTGCCAACACATTCCGCACTCTTCAACACGATTCATCGAAGACACAAGGTGAAGACCTTATGAAGGAGCGCCTTTGCATCGTTGCGTTGTTCCTCATCCTCCCCGGTCTTTGTTCGCCGGTCGAAGCCCAGGCGCTTCGAACCGTCAAGACGAAGAACTTCGATATTCTCTACCTCAATCCAACGCACTCGTACATCATCCCGCATCTTGGCCGTTCGTCGGAAAACGCTCTCCTGTACCATCGCACATTGTTTCAATACGAAACAGACGAAGCGATTACCGTCTTGCTACAGGATTTCAGCGATTTCGGGAACGGCGCGGCCGGCGTCAATCCGCGCAACCTCGTCAGTGTGGGGCTCGCTCCTGTGAGCACGGTCTTTGAAACCCTGCCCGCCAACGAGCGGATCAACTGGATCATGAATCATGAAATGGTCCATATCGTGACCCTCGATCGTCCTTCGAGCACCGATCTCTTTTACCGGTCGCTGTTCTCCGGAAAAGTTTCGCCGATCGCGGAGAACCCTCTCACGATGCTCTATAGTTACCTGACCGCGCCCCGTACCTACTCGACCCGGTGGTACCGCGAAGGGATCGCCGCGTTCACCGAAACCTGGATGGCCGGCGGACTTGGTCGAGCGCTGGGCTCGTATGACGAAATGGTGTTCCGCGCCATGGTGCGGGACGGAAGCTATTTTTATGATCCCGTCGGATTGGAATCGGAGGGGACCAAGGTCGATTTTCAGGTCGGTGCGAATGCGTATCTCTACGGAACCCGCTTTATGACCTATCTCTCGTACGAAGAGGGACCGGAAAAACTCCTTGCATGGACCACGCGCACCGATGGGAGCAAGGCCCACTTTGCCTCGGCTTTCGAGCAGACCTACGGCAGGACATTGGAAGAGGGATGGAACCGCTGGATAGCGTTCGAGCAGCGCTGGCAGAGGACAAACCTTGATTCCGTCCGGACAAATCCTGTCACCCACGGCCGCAAGCTTTCTCCCCACATTCTTGGGTCGGTCTCGCGTGCGGCTTACGACGAAGGCCGTCGCTCTATTATTGCGGCGGTCAATTATCCAGGCCAGGTTCCCCACATTGCGATGATTGACATCGACAACGGATCGATCCGCCAGGTGTGCGAAGTGAAGGGGGCGGCATTATACGACGTTGCCGCGCTGGCGTATGATCATGAGTCGGGGACCGTCTTTTTCACGACAGACAACAATAACTGGCGTGATCTGGAGTCGGTGGATGTCAACACCGGACAAACGGCGCTGCTCCAGCGCGACGCCCGCATTGGAGATCTTGCCTTCAACAGGAACGATCGGACGCTTTGGGGAGTCCGTCATGATAACGGATATTCCACCATCGTCCGCATCCCGCCCCCGTATACGGATTGGAACACAGTGCTCACCTGGGACTACGGGGACTACGTTTTCGACCTCGACGTCGGACCTGATGGTTCCTCTTTGACGGCCGCATTGGTCGATGTGACGGGGCGCCAACGTCTGATCATGATGTCCGTCGACTCGCTCCTTCGGGGATATTCGTCGTACGAAGAGCTATTTGACTTCGACACGAGCAACCCCGCCAATTTTGTCTTCTCCGATGACGGTTCGTCCCTGGTCGGAACCTCCTACTACACGGGGGTCTCGAACGTGTTCCGGTACGAATTGCAGTCAAAGACCATGGAGATATTGAGCAACGCGGAGACCGGATTCTTCCGGCCGTTGCCATTTTCGCCCGATTCGCTCATCGTTTTTGAGTACACCGGGACCGGGTTCTCCCCGGCGATGATCCCGGCACGGACCGTCGAGAACGTGAGCTCCATTCGCTTTCTCGGAAACGAGACTGTTGAACGCCACCCGGTCCTGAAAGACTGGATCGTTCCTTCCTCGAGTCGCATCAACATCGATTCACTGACGATCTACTCGGGTTTGTACTCTCCCACAGAAAACCTCCGACTTGTCTCCGCCTACCCCGTTGTGGAAGGGTACAAAGATTTTCTGGCATTCGGGATGCGGCTCAATGTGGCGGACCGGATCTTGCTGCACGGAATCGACCTCACGCTTTCGTATACACCCAATCAGCTCCTCCCGCCCCCCGAGCGATTTCACGGGGCGCTTCACTACCGGTTTTCGGGTTGGAGATTCACTCTGGCCTACAACAGCGCCGATTTCTATGACCTCTTCGGGCCCACCAAAGTGGGGAGGAAGGGATACGCCATCGGGGTGACCTATCGGAGGACGATCCTTTCCAATGAACCGGAGACGATGTCGTACAGCCTCAGTGCGTTCGGCTATGGCGACCTGGACCGGTTACCCGAGTTCCAAAATGTTCTCACCCCGTTCAACAGAATCTTTTCCGTCAGCGGCCGGCTCAACTACGAATATGTCCGGAAATCCCTCGCCGCGGTCGATGATGAAAAGGGGACGCGGTGGAGCCTGGCATTCCATAACAATGCCGTGGGGGGGCGCAACTATCAGCTCCTCAGCGGTACGTTCGATGCAGGAGCGCTTCTTCCGATCAATCACTCTTCAGTCTGGTTGCGAACCGCCGTGGGGAATTCTTTCGGGAGCAGGACCGATCCGTCGGCCAATTTCTACTTCGGCGGTTTCGGGAATAACTGGGTCGACCGGAAGGAGGTGAAGCGCTATCGCGAAGAGTTCAGCTTCCCCGGAGTCGAGATTAACGAAATCGGAGGGGCGAACTACGCGAAGGCAACCCTCGAGTGGCTCCTGCCGCCGATACGGTTCCGCCGGTTCGGGTTCGCCGACTTCTACTGCAGTTGGGCCCACCTGACCTTGTTCTCGATGGGAATTGTGACCAACCTGGACGATGACCCGACCCGCAGATCGGCGATCAATGCGGGCGCCCAGCTCGATTTCAAGCTGGCGCTCTTCTCGTCGCTTGAATCGACCCTCTCGTTCGGGTACGCCAATGCCTTCCGCCGCTCAGCACCGCGGTCGGAAGAGCTGATGGCCTCCTTGAAGATTTTGCGGTAGGATAAGGGTGGATCGTAATTCCCCGGCAAAGAGAATCTTCTCTCTTTGGTCAGTCAGGTATCGTCATTCTCAATCAGTCATGCCTTTCCTTATCAGCGTTCTCCCGGTTCTTGTCCTGCTCGCGGGATTGATCTACCTCGACAGTTATCAACTCGTGCCGCTGCGACGCATCGTCCTCGCGATCGGAGTTGGAGCGCTGGTCGCCGGAGGTACGTACGTCCTGAACCTTCGGCTTATGGGGGAACTCGACCTCGAGTTCGGCACGTACACACGGTACATAGCCCCTGTGTTGGAGGAGTTCCTGAAGGCCGTCTATCCTGTCAGCCTTGTGCGGAGGCGCCGTATCGGTTTCCTCGTCGATGGCGCCATTCTCGGCTTTGCCGTCGGAGCGGGCTTCGCCGTGGTCGAGAATATATCGTACGTCTCCACCGTTTCAACGGACAATCCCCTCGTTTGGATCATCAGGGGATTTGGAACCGCGATCATGCATGGCGGGATGACGGCCATGTTCGTGGTGACGTACAAGAGCCTCTCCGAACAGCGCTCCTCCCGGGCGCTTCACCTGCTCCTGCCGGGGTTCGGCATCGCGGCCGGCATGCACTCCTTCTTTAATCATTTTTTCCTTTCCCCCGTCCTGACGACCGTGCTCGTAGTGCTTACCGTGCCTGCCGTGATGGTGGCGATCTTTCGCTCAAGCGAGAAGGCTACCCAACAATGGCTCGGGGTCGGATTTGATACCGACGCGGATCTTTTGACGATGATCATGACGGGGAATATCGCCGCCACCCGGGTGGGAACGTACCTCGGAAGCCTCCAGGAACGGATGCGGGGGGAGATCGTGGTCGATATGCTTTGCTACATGCGAATTTTCCTGGAGCTCTCGATTCAGGCAAAGGGAATTCTGATCATGAGAGAAGCCGGCTTCGAAATCCCCCCTGATCCGGATGTGAAATCCAAATTCGAGGAATTGAGATTCCTTGAGCGCAGCATCGGAAAAACAGGGAAGCTCGCCCTCGGACCTCTCTTGCACGTCAATGATCGGGATCTTTGGCAACTCTCGATGCTGCAAGGCAAGTAGGGTACACCCGACCGAAGGCGAGCGGAGAAGATCAGTCCCGCGTCACAATGGACCCTCTTGTCCATAGAAGAAAGTCCCTTTCTGACCTCACCTTGACGCACCACCCAATCTTTCCCCTTTTTCCATTAGTCCCATCCCACAAAAAATCATTCCCATTGAATTCAAAGCCCGGATCCCATCTTCGTTGAAGAAGTAATTGAAATTGCTGGTGTATCGCCTGAATACTCGGTAAGGGGTTCCCCCCAAGTTGACATTGAAGCGTCATTTTCTTATAATCGTATGCGTTTCAATGACTTAACAGACCGACAAAGAGGGCAGGGCAACTGATGTCCAATACCGCAAAATGGGTTCTCGGGATCACCATTGGAATTTTTTTTCTGGGTGGGATTTTTGTTCTTTTCACCCTCTCTCTCTTCTTCCTTCCATCAGACGATGACACACTGTCGACCTCCGGGGAACGGGTGGCGGTTGTAGAATTAAACGAACCGATCCTCAGTTCAACGGAAATCGTCAGGCAGTTTAAGAAGTACCGTGAAAACAAATCGATTAAGGCGATCATCTTCCGTGTCGATTCCCCCGGCGGTGGAGTTTCGGCCAGCCAGGAAATTTACGAGGAGGTGAAGAAGACCCGCGATGCCGGAAAACCGGTCGTGGTCTCGATGGGATCTGTTGCCGCAAGTGGCGGATACTACGTCTCTTGCGGGGCCAGCCGGATCGTGGCGAACCCGGGAACATTAACCGGAAGCATCGGGGTGATCTTCCAGTTCCTTCATTTTAATGAACTTATGGGGAAGCTCGGGGTCGATGCTTCCACATTCAAAACGGGGAAGTACAAAGACATCGGTTCTCCGTTCCGCCCGACG
>DKJQ01000108.1 GCA_002454845.1 Ignavibacteria bacterium UBA6688 | reverse complement strand
GACCCCCAGACCCCTAGACCCTTACGTCCACTCCTCGCGCCCGCTGCGCCCGGAGCCCGGCTTCTTTTCCGTCCGCTCGCCGTCGCGGCGGTCGTCGGGCGTGCCGTCCTCGCGGAACCGCGGGTACGTGCGGCGGTCGGAGAAGCCTTTCGGAAGGGAGATCGCGCGGCCGGTCTCTCCGCCCGCTTTCTCGAACGCCGCGGTGAACTCGCCGACGGCGTCCTCGAGCTCGGCGAAGGTGGACACCTTCGGCGGGTTCGCGGCGCGCAGCTGGTCCACGAACGCGAGGTAGTCGTCGGCCCGCCGGGTCGCTTCCGCGAAGCGCGGCGCGAACTCGGGATCGTTGGCCGCCCGGTTTTCCATGTGCTCCATCAACTGGGGAACGCGCTCGATGTGGCTGCAGTAGAGGATGACGTCGTTTCCGGCAAGCAGCGCGCGGTCGGTGATCTCCTCGTAGGTACCGAGGTCGGAGACGGCGTGCATCTCCATGTCGTCGGAGAAGGCGATGCCGCGGAACCCGACGACGTCGCGGAGGATCTCGGTCGACATCCTGCGGCTGAGCGAAGCCGGAAGGCGCGGCTCGTCGATCTGCGGGTAGATCGCGTGGCCGATCATCACGGCGCCGGCTTCGTTCCCCAGCTCCATGTACGGGCGGAGGTCCTCGGCGCGAAGCTCCTCGAGCGGGATGTCGACGACGGTCGCGCCGTAATGCGGGTCCCCGCTCCCGCGGCTGATGCCGGGAAAGTGCTTGAGGCAGGAGGCGGTCCCGGCCTCGTGCTGGCCGCGGACGAACTCCCCCGCGAGGCGGGTCACGGTCTCCGCGTCGAAGCCGAAGCACCGCCGCTCGAGACCCTTGGTCGGGTGCTCGCGCTGGATGTCGACGACGGGCGCCAGGTTCACCTCGATGTCGAAATAGCGGAGGGCCATGCCGATGATGCCGCCGAACCACCCGACCATGGTGCGCGTCCGCTCCCCTTCGAGGAACGACTCGGCGCTCGGCATGCCGGGGATGAGGCTGCGGAGGCGGTCGACGCGGCCCCCCTCCTCGTCGATGAGGATCAGCGGCGGCCGCGACGAGAACGACTTGCACTCGGCGACCAGGTCCCGCAGCTGCGCCTCCGACTCCACGTTCCGCCCGAACAGGACGATCGCGTAGGGCGGCGTGTCGCGGAGAATCTGCCTCTCCATCTCGGTGAGCGTGGTTCCCGTGATTCCGACGCCGATGACTCGACTACTCATCCTGTCTCCCCGATAGAATCGATTTCAGTTCCGCGAGCGTGTTGAGTGCCTCGAGAGGCGAGATGGCTTCGATCTCCAGCGCGCGGATCCGGCGCGCGACGTCGTCCTCGCGGCGGTCGAAGAGCGAGAGCTGCGAGCCCGCCGCGCCTCCCTGCGTGCCCTGCGCGCGGGTCTCCTCGACCATGTCCCGTTCTTTTCTCTCGAGCGTCGCGAGGATCTCGCGGGCTCTGCCGATCACCGATTGCGGAATCCCCGCCAGTTTTGCAACCTGGATTCCATAGCTCTTGTCGGCGGCCCCCGGGATGACTTTCCGCAAAAAGATGATCTGGTCGTTCCATTCGCGAACGGAAACATTGGAGTTGGCGACGCGGTCGCGCGTCCGCGCCAGGTCGGTCAGCTCGTGGTAGTGGGTGGCGAAGAGGGTCTTAGCGCCGATCCGCTGGTGGAGATATTCAGTCAACGCCCACGCGATGCTGATACCGTCGAATGTGCTCGTGCCGCGCCCGATCTCGTCCAGGAGGATCAGACTGCGCCGGGTCGAGGTGTTGACGATGTTCGCCGCTTCATGCATCTCGACCAGGAACGTGCTCTCCCCGGAGGCGATATTGTCGCTTGCCCCCACTCTGGTATAGATACGGTCAACGAGCCCGACATGCGCCGCGGTGGCCGGGACGAAACTGCCAATTTGCGCGAGCAGGACGATCAGTCCGACCTGCCGCAGGTAGCTCGACTTCCCGCTCATGTTCGGACCGGTGATGATCAGGATCTGGTCCTCCTCCGTATCGATCAGTGTATCGTTCGGCGTATAGCGTTCCCCCGGAGGGAGGAGCCGTTCGATGACCGGATGCCTTCCGGCCCGGATCTCGATCTTGAACGACTCATCGACCGTCGGACAAACATAGCTGTTCTCGATCGCGACTCCGGCAAGGGAACAGTAGCAATCGAGCACGGCGATGGCATACGCGTTTTCCTGGATGGAAGCTGCATGCCCGGCGACAAGGTTTCGGAGATCGTTAAACAGCTGTGTTTCCAACGCGAGCATCTTCTCCTCCGCATGGAGGATCTTCTCCTCGTACTCTTTCAGCTCGGGAGTGATGAACCGCTCCGCGTTCGTCAAGGTCTGCTTACGGATATAGTTCGGCGGAATCTTATCCTTGTGCGTGTGGGTCACTTCGATGTAGTACCCAAAGACGTTATTGTATCCCACCTTCAGGGAAGTGATCCCCGTCCGTTCCCGTTCCTGCTGCTGGAGCTTCGCGATCCAATCCTTCCCGCTGAAGGTCAGTTCGCGCAACTCATCGAGTTCTTTATTATAGCCTTTCCGGATCACTCCTCCATCCACGAGCGAAAGCGGCGGATCGGCCTCAAGCCCCAAGGCGATCGCCGTGACGACCGGTTCGAGGGGGTCGAGCCGTTTGTTCAGTTCGTTGATCGAGGGGGTTTTGAGAGATTCCAGGTGGGATCGAAGCGGCGGCACAAGCTCCAGGCATGCCTTCAACTGGTTGACCTCGCGCGGGTTGGCGCGTCCAGTGGCGATACGGGCGATCAGCCTCTCAAGATCCCCGATCCCGTCCAACACATCACCCAGTTTTGTGCGTACCGGCTCGTTCGCAACCAGTTCCTGGACGGCTGCGAGGCGGTTTCTGATGGGCTCGAGTTTCTTGAGTGGATGGTTCAACCAGCGCTTCAGTAAACGTCCCCCCATGGGAGTGAGGGTTTTATCCAGTACCGAGAAGAGCGTCCCGTCGCTCTGGCCGGAGATGGAAGACGTGATTTCGAGGTTGCGTTTCGTGGAAGCGTCGAGGACGATGAAGTCTGTTGTTTCGTACGGCGCGATCTTCCTGATGTGGAGGAGATTGGCCTTCTGGGTTTCCTGAAGGTAATTCATCACCGCACCGGCCGCCACCACACCGATGCGGTACGCTTCGATGCCGTATCCCTTGAGCGATTGCGTTTTGAAATGGTTGACCAGTTGCTCGTAGCCGTAATCGAAATGAAACACCCAATCATCCGCCTTCGTGTAGATTCCGGCGTACCGGTCCTTCAGGAGACTCTGTATCGTGGCAAGATCCCGCTTTTGCACCAGCAGCTCGGATGGCTGCAGGTTGGCCACCTGTTCCGGAAGGAGCTTCAGGGGAAACTCGGCCGTGCTGAACTCCCCCGTCGAGACATCGATAAAGGCGAAGCCGACCGGATCATCCCCGCGCGCGAGCGCGGTCGGGAGAGCGACGGCCGCAAGGTAGTTGTTCTGCTTCTGTTGGAGCACCTTGTCGGAGAACGAAATACCCGGGGTGACAACCTCCGTCACGTCCCGTTTGACGATCCCCTTCGCGAACTTCGGATCTTCCAGTTGTTCGCACACCGCCACCCGGTGCCCGGCTTTCAGGAGTTTCGGGAGATAGGCTTCGAGCGCGTGGTACGGGAAGCCGGCCAGCGGGATCTCCCCCGCCGCGCCGTTCCCGCGCTTCGTCAGCGTAATCCCCAGGACCCTCGCCGTTACTTTCGCGTCTTCCTCGAACGTTTCATAAAAATCCCCCATGCGAAACAGAAGAATCGCCTCCGGATGTTTCGCCTTCACTTGCTGGTATTGACGCATTAAGGGGGTGGACATGAGGGAAAAATTTCTTTGACTGTGGTTCTTGCTACCCTTCGAACTGCGCCTCCACGGAAACGTTGCCGGTTTCCGGGTCGACCGTGATGCTCAAAACGTTCGGACGGCAACACACACTGCAATCCTCCGTGTAACGCTGCCGCGGTCCGGCGGTGTCATCGACGAACGTCTCGTTCTCCACACCGCAATACGCACACTGATAGGAAACAAAGCCTTCTTCGTTCATACAGGTCGGCCAAAAGATACAGAAACTTGGGGTGAGAGTAAATTGGCGTTTTCAGCCGGGAGGGGGGCCTCTTCCATGTCGAACAGTTTGCCACGGGGACCATCGACCGTCATGAAAAAAAAGGGGAATGCCATGACTTAAGAGGTCTTGAGCGGTGGGCTTGCCTTACTCTCCTGCTCTTTTGATGGGATTGGGGAGTTGGTTGGAGTGCCCCTTCGAGCCAGCGCAAACTCGACTATATGCCTGAGCGTCTGGGAAAAGGAAAGCCCCGCCTTCTCAGCACATTCCATGAACGACACGCCTTCGGTTAGATCGGGATTGGGATTCACCTCCAACACGTAGATCGTGTTGTCAACAGCCAGCCTCAGATCGATTCGGGCATAATCCCGGCAGTTGGTCAACGTATAGGCTTCGAGGGCTTTCTGCTTGACCTTCTTTTCTATTTTCTTCGGAAGCTTGGCCGGACAGATCGTATGAATACGATGATATTCCTCATGCAGCGGGTCCCATTTGGCTTTATAACTAATAATAGAGGGATGATCGGAAGGGAGTTCGGAAAAATCATATTCGACAATCGGCAACACTTGCGGGGGGTCGTTCCCGAGGATCGAGACGTGGAGTTCCCTCCCTTCGATGAACTCTTCGACGAGGATCGGCGGCGCAAATTCCTTGAACGCCAGGGCCACCTGTTCCAGGAGCTTTTCGAGCTCGAACACCACCGAGCCTTTCGACACCCCCGTGCTGGCGTCTTCCCGGGCGGGTTTGACAATGAGGGGATAATGGAGACCATGCCGTCGCGGCATGTGCGGTTCAAAGAGAAGTTTGAAACGGGGAGTCCGGACTCCGTTGGCGTGGAGGATCTGCTTCGTGAGCGCTTTCCGCTGGCAAATCGCGAGGGCAAACGGCGGGGCGCCTGTGTAAGAGACCCCATACAGGTCGTACAGGCCCGCTATCAGGAACTCTTTCTTTGGGTCGTCATGAAAGTCCTCGATGAGGTTAAAGACGGCATCCGGTTTCTGCCTTCTCAGGATTGACTCGAACCTGTCCAGCCGGTCCTCGATGTTGAACGCTTCCGCCCTGAACCCCTCGGCCTTCAGAGCTTTCACGATGGCGGCGTACTCCTCCCTGACTGTGGCGACATGGATGGAGTATTCCGGCTTGAAGTCCAGGGAGGCGGGGTCGACGGATTTCAGCTGCTCGTACACATCCTCCCCGAGGTAGTTATAGAGGACAATCACGTATGGTTTCTTGCGAGCCATATCATGTAATGAAAAGGAAGTTTTTACTGAACGGCAAGGGAAAACGGGGGTTGCAATTCCACGAAAGTTTGGGTAGGTTCATCCACCTTTTTCGAGCGAACTCCCCTCATGGGCTTTTACCCACAACCGAACGACTGGCAATGCGGACCCTTCGCACTGAAGCACGCGTTGGTGATGCTTGGTATCCTGGTCGAGGAGAAACAGATCTCCAAGGTTGCAGGGACCAACTGGTGGTACGGCACGGACGAGATCCAGCTCGGCCGCGCAGCGCGCCAGTTTCAGTGCGAGCTCCGGCTGATCCGGCGGTTCGACCCCGAACAGGCACGACGCGAGCTCATAGCCTATCTGCGCAAAGGGTATCCGACGCTCCTGTGCATGTACGAATGGAGTCATTGGGTCACCGTGGTCAAAGCAGAACGGGGCAAGTTCATCCTGATGGACAGCCGGGACAAAGCGGTCCTGACGATTCTCTCATGGAAGGAGCTGAAACGGCGCTGGGTCTATCATGAACAGGATGAGCTCGACCGGCGGGCGATCCAGACCATTTACGATTTTCATCCCGTTGTTCC
>DKJQ01000239.1:6480-8731 GCA_002454845.1 Ignavibacteria bacterium UBA6688 | reverse complement strand
GCTCAGTTGGTAGAGCAACTGACTCTTAATCAGTGGGTTCCAGGTTCGAGTCCTGGTGGGTGCACGAACAATGCCGAAGTGGCGGAATTGGCAGACGCGCTGGACTCAAAATCCAGTTTGGCTTACCCCAAGTGGGGGTTCGACTCCCCCCTTCGGCACAGGATAAAGAAAAGTCATTTGGGAGGATAGTACTGCACGAAGGATACTGTGTCTGTCCCTGCACGCGTGAAGTGCATGAGCCGCCGGCTCGCCTTTTCCGTATCCTTCATGGCATCCCTCGACTCCACATACCTCGTACTTCTTACCCTGATTGTTTCCTCAGCCTCCCCGGCCCAGATTTCTTCCCGTTTTCTCCCCAGTTCTGAGCCGCACGGGATGACGCTCCAGCTCACGCCCGTGGACACTTCCTACCGTCTCGACCACCGGCTGATCATCGAGGGAAGTGAGGAAGTGCTGCTTGATTCCCTGACCCGACTGACCCCTTCTCACGAGTACGAGATCGACCGTCATCACGGCATCCTTTTCCTGAAACCTTCGTTTCTCACCCAGCTCTTTTCCGACTCGTCGTCCCACATCTTGCTGATCCGCTACCGAAACCTGCCTCTCAGTTTCCAAGAGAGATACTCGTTACGCGAAATCATTTTGCGACGGGATTCATCGGGTCGGGAGCGAGGCACGGTTCTCCAACCTGCTGTTTCGTCGTTTCGGGTTGATGATCTCTTCGGTCCAGGCCTTCAAAAAAGCGGATCTCTTGTGCGCGGATTCACGGTCGGGTCGAACAGGGACCTCACTCTGAATTCCGGTTTCAGAATGCAGCTTTCAGGATCCCTTTCGTCGAGCGTCGATATCGTTGCTGCCCTTACGGATGAAAATTCCCCCATCCAGCCGGAAGGGACCACGCAGACACTGCAGGAGGTCGATCAGGTCTTTGTCGAACTGACAAGTTCCCGTTATGCCGTCACGTTGGGTGATTTTCAATTGCAGGTTGGAGCCGCTGAGGGAGGGGAGTTCGGGAGACTGTTTCGTAAACTCCAGGGGGCTCGTGGTATTGCCCGGTTCGAGGGGTTTGGTTTCTTTGACGCGCGTGGAAGCGTGACACTGACGGGCGCGACTTCACGTGGCAAGTTCACCACAAACCAGTTTCAGGGCCTTGAAGGGAACCAGGGACCTTACCGGCTCACCAGCAAGGAGGGTGATCGCAGAATTATCGTGCTTGCCGGAACGGAGCGCGTCTATGTGAACGGTGAACGGATGGCCCGGGGAGAGGTGCAGGATTACACAGTCGATTATGCGAGCGGGGAAGTGACATTCACAGCGAGGAGACTCGTCACCAGTGCATCACGCATCGTGGTTGATTTTGAATACAGCGACAGGCAGTTTTCTCGTAACCTTGTCGGGGCTTCGGTGGAATCGAAGGTTTTTCAAGATCGCCTTCAGGTCAATTTTAGTATCGTACAGGAAGCCGATGATTCCGATGCGCCGATAGACTTTCCGCTGGATGACGCGACGAGGGAGAGGTTACGAAACAGCGGGGCAGACCGATTCGCGGCATCCCTTTCGGGGGTCAGGTTTGCAGGAAGAGATTCCCTTACCCAGACCGCACAAGGACAATATATCCTTCGCGATACCACGATAGAAAACAGGGATCATACAATCCTGGTTTATGCGCCCGGCGACCCGCTTGCGCTGTACGCCGCAACTTTCTCGAACGTGGATCGTGTGCCGTCAGACTCCGCAGGGTATCTCCGTGTCGGAGTAGGGCATTTTGAATTTGCGGGAATTGGGAAAGGGAATTACCTCCCGGTCCGATTCCTTCCCATTCCCGAGCTCCATCGAGTGATGACGACCAATCTTCGAGGGTCACTTACCTCCGACCTGACACTGGAGGGTGAGCTCGCGCTGAGCAGTCTGGACCGAAACCGGCTTTCGTCACTCGACGACCGGCAGAATCAAGGAACCGCCTACAATGTTGTCCTCCGTTATGAACCCAAAAGCCTGGAGGTGGCCGGGATGAAGATTGGCGACCTTCGTCTTTCGATCGCGGAGAAGCATGTGGGGCGGCAGTTTTCTTCTTTGGACCGTTCCACGGAGATCGAATTCAACAGAAAATGGGATCTTCCGACGCTCCTGCCCGGGAACGAGACGACAAGGGAAGCAAACCTCCGGTATGCTCCTTTTTCCCGATTGGTTATTGCAGGATCCTACGGATTGCTGGAACGATCGGAACTCTTCCGGTCTGACCGACTCTCGG
>DKJQ01000239.1:0-6428 GCA_002454845.1 Ignavibacteria bacterium UBA6688 | reverse complement strand
TCTCCTATCGCGATTCATCACTTCCCCGATTTCAATATGTCCTTGAGCAAATCAACTCCCGACAACTTGAGCTGGACGAACAATCGAGTTGGATACGCCAAAGAGGGTTCACAGACTACACCTGGCGGAAGGTGAGTCCGTCATTCCGCATGGAAACGGAGGAGCGCAGGCAGAGTGGATTGGGTGGTGACTCGCTCTCCGCGACAAGCTTCAGGTTCGTGGAGTTCGCCCCCGGGATTGCGCTCTCCGGTATCGGGGCCATGGAGATGTCCGCGGAAATTCAGGTCAGGGAGGAGGACAGTGTTGCCACGGGGGTGCTGCAGCGCGCTTCGCGCTCGTTCACCCATGTATACTCCTGGCGACTGCAGGAATGGAGAGCGTTTTCGAGCTCGCTGTCCCTGAACATCCGCAATACCGAGTTTACACAGTTGTTTAAGAACCGCGGGAACACGGATTCCGAGGTTATCCTGATGCGATCGCAGTTCCGTTATTCTCCTTTGCAGCGGAGCATTGACTCGGATGTTCTGTACGAACTTGCCAACCAACGCTCGTCCCAACTCGAGAGGGTCTTCGTACGCGTCCCAAAGGGGACGGGGAATTATATTTACAGGGGGGATTTGAACGGAAACGGAATCGCAGATGAAGATGAATTCGAGCTCACCCGGTTTGAGGGAGACTACATCGTACTTTTTGTCCCAGGGGATAGACTGGTGCCTGTCATCGACCTGAAGGCCGGCCTGAGATTGCGTCTGCAGCCCTCACGCGTCCTTGTACGGGCCGAATCACCCTGGGAAGCAGTTGTGCGCTCGCTGTCCACTGAGACAACCATCCGTATTGAGGAGCGAAGCACCGAAGCGGATGCCCGTCAAATCTATTTGTTGAACTTCAAACGCTTTCAAAATGATCAGACGACGATCGCGGGATCGAGCCTATGGATGCAGGACCTTCATATTTTCGAGAACGATCCTGCCTTGTCTTTCCGGCTCCGGTTCCGGGAGCGCCGGGGTCTGCTGAAGTTGGTGGGGACAAACGAACGGAGCCTGCAAACGGAACGATCGCTTCGGATCAGGTCACAATTGGTACGGGAAATCGGGAATCAGACAGATGTATTGAGCGGCATGGATAGGGTCATTGCGTCGACGGCATCGACCAGGGAGAGGGATGTGGCGACGATCGGAGTCAACACGGAGTTCTCCTACAGGCCGGAACCCCGTTGGGAAGTCGCGTTTGGAGTTGGGGTTTCACGCGCGGTGGACCGCTTTGCCGGGGGGAACACGACGGCCGATATCAACGAACAGTTGCTGCGCGTCACGCATGCCTTCCTCGGTTCCGGTCAGTTGCGGGGTGAGTTGGAGAGGGAGGAGGTTCTTGTTTCGGATGACCCGATCTCCGAATCCCGCTCCATTCCTTATGAGCTGACCAATGGTCGCGCACGGGGGAAGACTTTCCTCTGGAATCTTGCATTTGATTATAGAATTAACCAATATGTCCAGGTCACGATGAATTATCAGGGTCGGACGGAAGGAGGAAGGTCTCCTGTTCACACGGCCCGGGCAGAGGCCCGTGCTTTCTTCTGATGCTGGTCCCACCTCCTCACGTGCTCCAAGGATGAATTTCGCATGCTGTTGAGAATCCTCAATACGTTTGCATGTGCGCCGGCACTCACACTGGTCAGTTGCAGTACCGGTTTGAACGAGCGGTACGAATCCAGCGTCCTCGCCTCGGTGGAAGTACTCTCCGTCCCTGACTCAACCCGTTCGGATTCACTTTCAGTTCGACTCGCTGGAGTATTGGGGCAAAACTCCGGATATAGCTTCAGAGCCATTCTCTCCCGGCAGACTGACACCTTGTTTGAATACCAGGTGTATGCGACCTTCATTGAAGAAACAGGGAGATCGTACGAGATACGGGACATCCGCTACGATACCACCTTCACTGTGCACATCCTGCAACCACGGACGTCATGGTACTTTTTTGAGGCAACGGGTACGAATGGAACCCTCCGCGAATCGACCTATGTCCGTCCCTAGCACATGCTTGTCTTTCAAACCCGTTTTAAGTATACTCGTTTCACTTCGGATCACCATCCTATAGTTATTTCATCTATGCAGTAAGGAGAGCGTGCATGAGTTCCAAACACCGTGCGAACGGTTCGGATGAGATTTCCTCCATTCTCAAGGAAGAACGGGTCTTCAAACCAAGCGCTGCATTTTCCAGGAATGCGCACATTTCCTCTTTTGACAAGTACAAAAGCATGTACGCCGCTTCCATCAAGAACCCCGAACGGTTCTGGGCCAGGATTGCCGGGGAGCTCGTTTGGTTCAAGAAATGGAATACCGTTCTTCAGTGGAAGCTTCCGTTTGCCAAATGGTTTGTGGGAGGAAAGATCAACGTCGCCTATAACTGTCTCGATCGCCACTTGGGGTCCTGGCGCAAGAACAAAGCGGCCATTATCTGGGAAGGTGAACCGGGAGATTCCCGCACGCTCACCTATCAACAGCTCTATACCGATGTCTGCAAATTTGCCAACGTTCTCAAGAAACTGGGGGTCGAAAAGGGAGACCGTGTTGTTATCTATATGCCCCTGGTCCCGGAGCTTGCCATCGCCATGCTTGCATGTGCAAGAATCGGGGCGACCCACTCCATTATTTTCGGAGGATTCAGCCCGCAGGCCCTTGTCGATCGGATTACCGACGCACAGGCGAATCTGGTCATCACAGCCGATGGCGGATACCGGAGAGGCGCTGTGCTCCCGCTCAAGAAAAACGTCGACGAGGCCCTGAAGCATACCCCCTCGGTGCAGAGTGTGGTCGTCTACCGTCGCACCCATGCCGAGATCCACATGGAGCCCGGTCGGGATTTTTGGTGGGATGGGTTGATGGAAACGGCCGATGACCGGTGCGAAGCGGAAAAACTCGATTCCGAACATCCTCTCTACATCCTGTATACGAGCGGAAGTACGGGCAAGCCCAAGGGAGTTCTGCACACAACAGGCGGATACCTGACGGGGGTTTATATTACGACAAAACTGGTATTCGACCTGAAGGATGAGGATACCTTCTGGTGTACCGCCGACATCGGATGGGTTACCGGGCATTCCTACGTGGTCTATGGTCCGTTGGCGAACGGGGCAACAACGGTCATGTATGAAGGTGCACCCAATTGGCCGGAACCGGATCGGTTCTGGAAGATCATCGACCGGTACAAGGTCAACATCTTCTATACGGCTCCCACGGCGATCAGGGCTTTCATAAAATGGGGAGAGCAATGGCCGCTGAAGCATGACTTGACGTCGCTTCGTCTCCTCGGAACTGTGGGCGAGCCCATCAACCCCGAAGCGTGGATGTGGTATCACAAAATCATCGGCAAGGGGAAATGTCCGATCGTCGATACATGGTGGCAGACGGAGACAGGGGCTATTATGATCTCGCCCCTTCCGGGGGCAACCCCGTTGAAACCGGGGACGGCAACCCTGCCGTTTCCCGGAATCGACGCCGACATTGTCAACCGTGACGGAAAGTCTGTCGGGAAGAATCAGGGAGGATATCTCGTCATCCGCAAACCCTGGCCCTCCATGCTGCGCACGATTTATGGCGACCCCGAGAGATTCAAGAAGCAATATTGGAGTGAAATCAAGGGAGTGTATTTCACCGGTGACGGTGCGCGACGGGATAAGGACGGTTACTTCTGGATCATGGGAAGGGTGGACGACGTCATTAACGTCTCCGGACACAGGCTCGGGACTGCGGAAATTGAAAGTGCGCTTGTCAGTCATCCCTTTGTTGCTGAAGCGGCGGTTGTCGCCAAGCCGGACGAGATCAAGGGTTCTGCCATCTGTGCATTCGTAACCCTGGAGGGAGGACGTACGCCGGGTCCTGATTTGAAGGAGGAGTTGCGCATGCATGTCGGACAAGAGATCGGCGCCATGGCAAAGCCGGACGATATCCGCTTCAGCGACGCATTGCCAAAGACCCGCAGCGGCAAGATCATGCGCCGGTTGCTCCGTGAGATTGCATCCAGCGGAACGGTGAGCGGCGATACGACAACGCTCGAGGATTTTTCCGTGCTGGAAAAGCTCCGCGCCGGCGAGGAAGAATAACGCTTCAAGAGTATCGGGGGCGGGTTCGTTCCAACGAAGGAGGTGGAATGGACTTTCCCCCGATTGCTATTTCATGGAACCCGCGCGACAGCATGAGACGGACCATCTTTTGCGTGCCGCTTGTTTTTTCGCTACCATAGTTCATCATCCTATGTCCTTTCTGAAAGATCTCAACCAAGTCCAGCAGGAGGCCGCGAAAGCTGTCAATGGCCCTGTCATGATTATTGCCGGGGCCGGGAGCGGCAAAACCCGTGTGTTGACCTATCGCATTGCCCACCTGATGAGCTGTGGTGTGCCGCCGTACCAAATCCTTGCGCTGACCTTTACCAACAAGGCAGCCAATGAGATGAAAGAACGCATTCGCAACCTGGTGGGGGAGGGTGCAAAGGAACTCTGGATGGGGACGTTTCATTCAATCTTTGCCAGAATTCTCAGGCGGGAAGCTGAACTCCTCGGATACACCCGGTCCTTTACGATCTACGATAGCGACGATTCGCTGAAAGCCATGAAGAAATGCATGGAGAGGGTGAATGTCTCTCAGCAGCAGGTCCCACCGCAGGTCGTACGCTCCCGTATCAGTCATGCAAAGAACCAGATGCTGAGTCCAGACGTGTTTGCCGGGTTGGGGACAGACTTCATTGACGAGAAAGTCGCTACGGTCTATCTGGAGTATGAAAAGACGCTGCACCGGAGCAATGCCATGGACTTCGATGACTTGTTGATCAAGCCAATTGAGCTCTTCAACAAGCACCACGATATCCTGGAACAGTACCATCATCGGTTCAAGTTTGCCCTGGTCGATGAATTCCAGGATACCAACCGGGCACAGTACGAGATGATCAAGCTTCTCTCGCTCCGTCACAAGAACATCTGCGTCGTGGGGGACGATGCGCAGAGCATTTACGCGTTTCGCGGTGCGGATATCCGGAACATCCTCGATTTCTCCAAGGATTACCCTGGGTGCCAGACCTTCCGGTTGGAACAGAACTACCGTTCCACAAAACACATCCTCTCTGTCGCTGACCGACTTATCAAGAATAATATCGATCAGTTAAAGAAAGATCTCTGGACGGAAAATCCCGAGGGAGATCCTGTCGTCTTGATCGAGTGCGCGGACGACCGGGATGAAGCGTATCAAATCCTGCATGCGATTCAGCAAGAAATCGGCGATCATCATCTGGGGCTGAAGGATGTGGCGATTTTGTACCGGACGAACGCGCAATCCCGATCTCTCGAAGATGTCTTGCGGAGGAACGGTATCCCGTATGTTATTGTCGGCGGAATCAGGTTCTATGAGCGGAAAGAGATCAAGGACATTCTCGCCTATCTGCGCCTTCTGACCAATCCTCGGGACGACGAAAGCTTCAGCCGCGTTGTCAATTACCCCACGCGTGGGATCGGGGAGACGTCGATGGAACGCGTAGAATTGTTTGCTCAGGAGCGTGCCCTCCCACTCTTCCATGCAGCCTCCCTTATCGACCAGGTGGAGGGGTTACAGGAGAGGGCGAAAAAGAGCATCACTCAGTTCCGGACCTTTATCGAAAAATATATCTCCCTGAAAGCGAAAATGTCTATCAGCGAGCTTGCCCGGTCCATGGTGGATGATCTGGGCATCCTCCAATCCTTTAAAGAGGAACGAACGACGGATTCGATGGCGCGGTGGGAGAACGTGCAGGAGCTGCTTTCCGCGATCTCAGAGTTCAGCGAGGAACACCCCGATGGCACGCTGGAGGCTTTCCTGGAGGAAGTCTCTCTCGTGGCAGACATCGATACGTGGGAAGGGACCCGGAATGTTGTGACGCTGATGACGCTCCACGCCTCGAAGGGACTCGAGTTCCCGATCGTGTTTGTTGCAGGCCTTGAGGAAGGCTTGTTGCCGTTCTACACAGCGACGATCGAACGACCGGAGCTCGAAGAAGAACGGAGGTTATTCTATGTTGGGATAACGAGGGCTCAGCGGAAGCTCTATTTCAGTAAGACTCGCATGCGTTATCGTTTTGGCGACCTCCTCTTCACGAGTCCCTCACGCTTCATCGCGGAAATTGGGGAGGGTGGTCTGGTCGTGGTGGAACCCAAGAGTCCCCGCCGGTCGCATGATGGTCCGGCGCTGGATCATCGCCGGAGGTCGATGCATGAGCGCCCCTCCGTTCCAGTGCATCGCGCCGAAGAAAGGCATTTTGCGGATGATTTGCCCGATTATGAGGATGAATCCCAGGAAGTTTTCGAGATTAAGAAGGGCTCCCTCGTGCAACACGAGATGTTCGGGAAGGGGAAGGTGATTCAAGTGAATGGGCGGGGGGATGCCATGAAAGCGACGGTGCACTTTGAA
>DKJQ01000245.1 GCA_002454845.1 Ignavibacteria bacterium UBA6688 | reverse complement strand
TCTCGACACTTCCGAGATTACCCGATGTGTTGAGGCTGCCTGGTTGTTTTATGAAGTCACATTTTTCAGGGAAAGATGATATTTTGGATAAAAATCAAATACATTCAGATTGACCAGGGTTGTTAATCCCTGCAAATCAGCACAGAAGTCGGTAATCTCCCATCATCGTCAAAGCGTTGAGTCGGGATAGAGCAACTCACAACGACCCCATAGCGACTCTATCATAAAGGTTTCTCCGTGTTCGTAGCGTTCATTGTTCAGACACGATTTCTCTCCGTGCCCCGCACACAACCGGGCCCGTCCCTGCTATTCCTCCTCTTGTTCCTTGTCTCAACGGTCGGCGTTCCTCTCTTCGCTCAAACGAGTGCGGACTGTCTGATGTGTCATAGTGAACCCTCGCTGAGCATGGAGCGGAACGGGCAGGAAGTTTCTCTTCACGCCGATGAAGCGGTCCTCAAGAAATCCCCCCACAGCAGACTCGTCTGCGTCGCCTGCCACGTCGGATTCGATGCCGAAAATATTCCGCACAAGGAGAACATCGAGCCGATCAACTGTCTGACGTGCCATAAGGATGCCTCCCTGAAACATCCATTCCACCCGCGAATGACACGCGCAAAGGGGAGGAACGGCGATGCCGATGTGTCGTGCAAGCAATGTCACGGGACGCATGACGTTGTCAGGGTCAAGGCCTCCGGGTCTCCCTTTCATCCGGCAAAGCTGACGGAGACTTGCGGGCAATGCCATGGTGACGTTCAGGAGACATTTGCTCATTCCGCGCACGCAAAGGCTCTCGCGGAGGGAGTGAAAGGTTCGCCCAACTGTCTTTCCTGCCATAACAACCCGATCGCCCGTCCGCGACCTGAGCAGGACCCGGGACAACTGAAGATTGCACAGGAAAAACTCTGCTTATCCTGTCACCTCGATGACCCGAATGTCCGGGCCCGCACCGCCCCGTCCGCCGGCTTCATCGCTTCGTACGAACAAAGCGTCCACGGGTCGGCTGTGTTGCGAGGGAACGCTCAAGCTGCCAATTGCATCGATTGTCATGGCAGTCATGAGATGAAAAAGGGATCCGACCCGAGCTCGCGTGTTGCGAAGGCGAATATTGCCCAGACCTGCGGGACATGTCATGGGGAGGTCACCCGCAAACTCCAGGAGAGCGTCCACGGTGTGGCGTTCAATCGGGGGAACCGCGACGCACCCGTTTGCACCGATTGCCATGGGGAGCACAACATCCTCCGCCATGATGATCCCCAATCCCCCATCGCGCCCCTGAATATTTCTTCGCAGGTCTGTTCTCCTTGCCACAGCTCGGTGAAGCTTTCCGAAAAATACGGCATTACTTCCGACCGCTTCAAGACGTTCACCGACAGTTACCATGGGCTTGCCATCCGCGCTGGTTCCGTGGAAGTGGCGAACTGTGCCAGCTGTCACGGAGCGCACGACATCAAACACTCAAGCGACCCGACATCGCCGACGAACAAGGCGAATCTTGCAGCCACCTGCGGAAGTTGCCACCCGGGGGCGAATGAACGATTCGGCATCGGGGCGGTTCATATCACTCTCACCGCTTCGGGGGAAGACCCGATCCTGTACTGGATCGCCAATCTGTATGTCCTCCTCATCGTGGCGACGATCGGTGCAATGCTTCTCCATAACCTGCTTGATTTTATCAAGAAGTCCCGGCGGAGATTGCTCATCCGGCGCGGCCTTCTCCAGGAAGAGCCGGTGGGGCATACTCTTTACGTTCGGATGACCCTGAGCGAGCGTCTTCAGCATGGAAGCCTGGCGATCAGCTTTATCATCCTTGTCGTCACTGGATTTATGCTCCGTTATCCGGAGGCAGACTGGGTCGTGGGGATTCGAAACCTGAGTGACAGCGTTTTTGATTTGCGTGGACTTCTCCATCGCGCTGCCGCCGTGGTGATGGTGGCGGCCAGCCTGTATCATTGCTACTATATCGCGTTCACGGAGCGCGGGAGGGGGCTCATTCGCGACCTGCTGCCCAAGGTCCAGGATGTTTATGATGCGATCGGCGTGATGAAGTTTAACCTCGGGTTCTCAAGGTACAAACCGAAATTGGGGCGGTTCAGCTATATCGAAAAGAGCGAATACTGGGCGCTCGTGTGGGGAACCATCGTGATGGCCTTCACCGGCGTCATTCTATGGTTTGACAACACGTCCATGGGGATCTTGACGAAACTCGGCTGGGATATCGCCAGGACCATCCATTTTTACGAGGCCTGGCTGGCCACGCTGGCCATCATCGTATGGCATTTCTATTTTGTCATCTTCAACCCGGATTCTTATCCGATTAACCTTGCAGCATTCACGGGGACGCTCACCGAAGCGGAAATGGCGGAGGAACATCCCCTGGAACTCGAGGAGATCCAGCGCCAGGCTCTGGAGAACGAACAAATGGAGGAGGAGAGGGAACATGACGCACCCTCTGATGCAACTGATACCAACGAACAGAAACACCAGAATCGATAACGAAAGAAGATTGTCTGAAGAGAATATGATGGCGGATCGTTATCCCCCCATCGTCCTTCGAACCGCGAAAGTCTTTTCGTGGACTGCTCTCTCCTTCGGCTTTCTGCTGATCGTGATGGTCATCTATGCCATGGTGTTTGCATACCGCTAGAACTTCCAAATCCCGCATTCTTCTTCCCCGCTCCCATTTGCAGAAATGGGATGCTTTCCTTCCCATTCTTGGGAATTTTTTCGCCGAATGAGTATCTCTACCAATCTATTTTTCCTCCGCACGAGACATTTTCTGGTACGCGAATTGCTGACTTTGATGTGGTTCTCCCTTCTTCAATAACAACACGCGATTAGAACAAGGATATCGCCATGCCCCTCGTGAATTCACAAACCGGTAAGATACGGAAGACCTACACCGTCGCTCAATTGGAAGAAGCGGCGCGCATGATGCGCGGCTATGATCTGATTTGCCTCGCCGCGGCTGGTTCCGGTCACGCCGGCGGAACGCTTTCGGTCATGGATCTTACAGCAGCATTGTATCTTCATGCTGCACGACTTGATCCGGAGGATCCAACGTGGGAGGGACGGGACAGAATCGTGTGGTCCGCCGGGCACAAGGCACCAAGTCTCTACTTGGGACTTGGTATGGCAGGGTTCTTCGATGTCAAGGATGTTGTCACGCTGCGCAAACTCGGAAGTCCTTTCCAGGGACATCCCCATTGGTTGAAACTGCCGGGAGTCGAAGTGTCGACAGGTTCGCTGGGTCAGGGACTCAGTATCGCCGTCGGTATGGCCCTGGGCCTCAGGATGAAGAAACTGAACAGCAAGACGTATTGCCTCATGGGTGACGGAGAACAGCAGGAAGGCCAAATCTGGGAAGCCGTGATGGAGGCCGGCCATTACAAACTCGACAACCTCATTGGGATCATCGACAAAAACCGTCTCCAGATCGATGGTTGGGTCAAAGACGTGATGGACGTCGATCCGCTGGCGGAGAAGTACCGTTCCTTCGGATGGGAAGTGATGGAGACGGACGGGCACTCGATGGAGCAGATTGTGAAGGTGCTCGATCGCGCCCAGGCGGTCAAAGGGAAACCGGTTGTCGTTCTCGCCGAGACGGTCAAAGGCAAGGGTGTCGACTTCATGGAGAACGTCGCCGGCTGGCATGGCAAAACCCCGAGCATCGAAGAAATGCACAAAGGCCTTGAGCAACTCGGGCTCAAGGGAAAACTGCCGGTTGACGAGATGCTCGTCGCTGCAAAGTCCCATCAGAAGAAAGCCGAGGCCGAACTGGAAAAGAAGATGCCCAGGTTCAAACGCAATTACTGGTGGAACACCGATGAACTGATGAAGGTCGAGATGCAACCTACGCGGAAGGGATTCGGCAACGCGTTGAAGGAACATGGAGGAGATGAGCGCGTCGTCTGTCTCGGTCTTGACATCTCCGGTTCGATTACGATCAGCGATTTCTATGACAAGCACCCTGAGCGAAAAGACCGTTGGATCAGCGTGGGGATCGCAGAACAAAGCGCGGTGTGCGTTGCAGCGGGACTTGCTCGCGAAGGAAAGATCCCGGTCCTCGGAAGCTACGGCACATTTGCGGCCGGCCGCTGCCTCGATCAGATTCGCACAACAGTGTGTTACGGAGAATTGAACGTCCTGGTCGCAGGTGCCCATGCAGGGGTCTCCGTCGGCCCGGATGGTGCGACACACCAGGCCCTGGAAGACTTGTTCCAGATTTGCGGATTACCCAATATGAAAGTCTCCGTTCCGTGCGATACGACGGAAACAAAGAAGGCGACCGAGTATTTTCTCTTTGGCATGCAGGGTCCGAAGTTCATTCGCTTCGCGCGCGAAGCAACTCCGATCGTCACAACAGAGAAGACTCCCTTCACGTTTGGCAAAGCCAATGTCATACGATTCAGAAGCGAACAACCGCGATTTGTGGATGCCTTCGAAACGGTTCTGGCCTCCGAGTATTCAAGTGAAGACGAGCAGCTGGCCATTATTGCCTGTGGCCCGATGGTCCCCGAAGCGATGCGGGCGGCCTATATCCTGAAAAAAGATTTTGATCTGGAAACCCGCATCGTCAACATGCACACGCTCAAGCCCCTTGACGAGAATGCGGTCACGGATGCCGCCGCAGCCACCGGCGTAGTCCTGACAGCCGAAGAACATCAAATCGGAGGCCTGGCAGACAGGGTTTGCAGGATCATCACGGAGTCCCCCGTCTTGTATCAGGTTCCTGTCATCACCGGGTCGATAGGCGTCAAGGACCGGTTTGGCGAATCCGGCGCCCCGTGGGAACTTGTGAAGGAATTTGAAGTGAGCGCAGAACATATTGCACATAAAGCCCTTGAACTCATCAACATCAAGAAACGATCTGTCGCAATGAAGTATTGATCTGCACGACAGGAGAACATCATGAAACTCGCAAACCGCTTGTCCCGTCTCGGAACCGAAACCGCGTTTGAAGTACTCGCAGAGGTCAATGAACTGCGATCGAAAGGGCAAGACATCATTACGCTCTCGATCGGTGAACCGGCATGCGGAACTGCGCCGAACATCAAAGAAGCGGCAAAGAAGGCTCTGGACAACGATCTCACGCATTACAGCCCTTCGTCAGGCATTATGGAGTTCCGCCAGATCATCGCCGACTATGTTTCGTCAACCCGAGGAATCCCCGTCCACCCGAACGAAGTGGTCGTTGTCCCCGGCGGCAAGCCGATCATTTTTTTCGGCATCCTGGCGTGCATCGAGGAGGGCGACGAAGTGATCTATCCTGTTCCCGGTTATCCGATCTACGAATCGATGATCAACTTTGCCGGTGGAACGCCGGTTCCGTTGCGGCTTCAGGAAGAGCGAAAGTTCAGTTTCGACGTCAAGGAACTCCGATCGAAGATTTCCGATCGGACAAGAATGGTCATCATTAACTCGCCTCATAACCCGACAGGCGGAGTCATCCCCAAACGGGATCTGCATGAAGTCGCCGAACTCTCTCTCAAGCACGACTTCTGGGTCCTCTCGGATGAAATTTACTCCCGTATCCTTTATTCGGGCAAACCGGAGAGCATCAGTCAATTCCCGGGAATGAAGGAGCGAACGATTATTCTCGACGGACATTCGAAAACGTATGCGATGACGGGTTGGAGGGTTGGGTACGGCGTCATGCCCAAAGAGCTTGCGACTCATGTCGGCCGTTTGATGACCAACTCCAATTCCTGCACGGCGACATTCACCCAACATGCTGCCATGGAGGCTATGATCGGCCCCCAGGACTCCGTCACAGCCATGGTTGAGGAGTTTCGCGGAAATCGGGACCTCATCGTCGAGGGGCTGAACAAGATCGACGGGTTTTCATGCCACACTCCCGCAGGAGCCTTTTACGCCTACCCTAACGTCACGCAGGCATGCCGCAAACACGGATTCACAAGCTCACGCGAGCTGCAGCAATTTCTACTTCACGAGGCTGGTGTTGCAGTACTCGGGCAGCAGTGTTTCGGGCGACGACCCGCTGATGAAGATCAGGAGTACATCAGGCTCTCCTACGTTTCTTCCAGTGAAGACATTCAAGAGGCTTTGCGCCGTATCAAAACATCATTGTCGGATAAGCAGCTGATAGAGCGCTTTCTTCCAAAGCAACGCGCTCAGGATGTCGCCAGGCCTTGATCTCCGTTTTTCCCTCCGAACTGAACTGGTATTCATCAATAAAGAGTTGGACTCTCAGTAATTTTGTTGTTAGTTTTTTAAGGAAGAATACGCCAAAAGGAGCCTATGAAGAGAATCTTCCCGGATAGTTTCTACAACCTCATAACGCTGGCA
>DKJQ01000134.1 GCA_002454845.1 Ignavibacteria bacterium UBA6688 | reverse complement strand
GCCAACAAACTACCTTCTCACTCAAATGATACCAGAACCATGAACCGTCGCGACGCGCTGAAGTACGTCGGTGCCACCATCGGCACTATTCCCTTAGCCAATCTTCCATCATTCGAAATGTTCGAGCACCAGACCGTCGTGCTGGACGACGACGTTCTGAAACAACTCGACCGGATCAAATCCGAGCCCGCGTGCCGGTGTGAGGTCCGGATGGAACGGGGGGGCGCACGCCTGTTTTTGAACGGGAAGGAGGAGTTTCCATTCTTCGCCGTCAGCTCGAGTCCGCTCCGCACGGCGCCAAGTTACCGGAAGGCGGGGATCCGCTTCCTGCATCCGCTGATCGGTCCGGAAGTCGGCTGGACGGGGCCGGGCAAGTACGACTGGTCTCAGTTCGACAAGTACTTTGCGAAACTCCTGGAGCTTGTCCCCGACGCGTACATCCTCCCCCGCGTGCACCTTTATGCGCCGGTCTGGTGGAAGGAAGCCCACCCGGAAGAGCTGGTGAAGTGCGGCCTTCCCATCCCGGAGGGCCAGTACAAGGCCGCCGCGCAGTTCATCGAGCCGGAGTCGGGGTTTAACTGGACCTCGATGTTCGATTCGTACGCGGCCTCGTTCGCCTCGGAGCTTTGGAAAAAGGAGACCGGCGAGATGCTGCGGAACCTCCTGCGCCACATGGAAGCCTCGCCGCTGAAGAGCCGGATGATGGGCTACCAGGTCTCTGGGATGCATACCGGGGAGTGGCATTACATCGGCTGCAGCTCGATACCGGACTACAGCGTGCCGATGGAGAAGGCGGCTGGACCGATCCCTTCGGTTGAGCGGCGGATCAACAAAGGGGGACCGTTGATGCGCGACCCGGCCAAGGACCGGGACATCATCGAGTTCTATCGCAAGTACCACAAGAATACGGCGGAGACGGTTGCCGGCTTCGCGAAGATCGTAAAAGAAGAAACCGGCCGCCGGGTCATTTGCGGGACCTTCTTCTGCTACGTTCTGGAGAACGTGATGATCCAGGAGGCGGGGCACCTGGTGCCGGAGCCGGTGCTTCACTCCCCCGACCTCGATTACATCGCCACGCCGTACACGTACCAACGGAGCAACGTGCCGGGGAACCAGCGTTGGGACAGCGATGTGATCGACGATGCGGGGAACTGGCTGGGCCGCGCACGCGGCGTCGGCGGCGACGGCGCCTACCGGATTCTCACCGAATCGATGCGGCGGAACAACAAGATGTTTATTTCGGAGATCGACCCGAGCACGTATGTCGAATCGTACCGGCGAAGCGAGGGGGGCTCCGGTTCGGACACCGTGGAGGGGACACTAAAGATCCTCCGCCGCGACATCGGGCAGGTGTTTGCCACGGGGCATGCCGGCTGGCTGTTCGACTTCGGGCATTACAGTCCGCCGTTCAAAGCGGACAAGAGCTGGTATGACGACCCGCCGATGACGAAGGAGATTAAAGGGTTATTGGAGTTGGGAGAGAAACACCGCTCGAAGCTTGATATCAGTCCGGTTTCCGAGATCGCCGCGGTCTATGATGCGAAGAGCTGGCTTGCCACACAGCACTGGAAAGCGGAGGAGCCGTGGGAACACTTCGGCATCACCATCAGCGATTTCATTGGGCACTGGATGGTGAACTCGCAAGCGCGGACGATCCACCGCATCGGCGCTCCGGCCGACTTTGTTTACCGGTTCGACCTGAAGCCGGAGGACCGTTCGAAGTTCAAGCTCTTTTTGATGGTGAACACGTTTTACCTGACGCCGGAGGAAGTGAAGGGGCTCCAGGCGCTCTTCAAAGGAAGCGGCGCCACGGTGGTCTGGTTCTATGCGCCGGGATATATCGGTCCGGACAAATTCGAGCCGTCACAGATGGAGGCACTGACCGGATTTACCTTTAAGCGGATCGATTACCCGGGTCCGATGATGATCCGCTGCAAGATCGACGACTCCGGCACCAAGTTCTACCGCGACTTCGGCGTAAAGAAGCCCCACTATCCGCGCTTTGCCGTGGTGAAAGGAGAGGATAAATCGATACTGGTGCATGGCACCTGGAGCGACAACGAGGAGATCGCATTCGCGAGCAAGGAGCATGATGGGTTTACATCGTATTATGTAGGGACTGGACCGGTGCCGGTGGAGGTTTTGAGATGGATCGCGGCGAAGGCGGGGGTGGCACTTTGGAGCTCAAAGCCGGACAACGTTCGCGCAACTAAGGGGGCGGCGATGGTTGTGGCGACGGATGAGGGGGAGAGGGTTGTTCGTCTTCCGGTGCCAATGGCTCTTGTCGAAGGGGGCTCAGCCAAGATCGAACACCGGTTGAATATGGAGTATGGGGAGGTGAGGCTGTTTGTAAAGAAGTAGTTCCACCTGGTGTATCTCTGGTCCAAATTGTAAGCCGCTGCGCGTCTCCAGTATTCATGGCGCAGTTCCAAAAAGTAGCCTGCTACGCAGGCTTCATCAGTACACCTCCGGCCCTCCGGCTGTGAAGAAGTGAGTTTGATTCAACATAACCAAGACCTGACAGGTTTCAGTGAGCGTTCGATTGAAAACCTGTCAGGTCTTTTTTTTCCAGCATCTCAGTTCCAAATAGCAGGATGTTGTCGCATCCTACAATTAACAGGCCTCCGGCTGGCTGACTCCGATGACGCGGTTTTGTATGGCTCCCGAATTCAAGCTCCCAGTTTGTAAGACGCTTTGCGTCTTTCGGTAGTAGGCCTCCGGCTCCCGAATCAAACCAGAAAGGGTACGTTGTAGTCAGGTTCGGGATGACTCGGTTTTTTCTCTAAGCCTGCCGCGGCCTCCGGCCCCCGAACAAAGAGCTCCGTCATGCCGAAATGTTTCTATTCGGGGTTCGGCATCTAAACCGAGCCTGTCCAAGCAAACCGCGCCAGCCTCCTTCGAATGCTGGCCTTGTATAAATAACGAATGCAAGCTCCCAATTTGTAAGACGCTATGCGTCTTTCAGTAGTAGGCCTCAGGCTGGGATGACGTGTCTGCTTTTTTGCGGGGTAAAATTGCAGAGCACGCGGGTCTCGAAGGAATCGATACCCACGCGCTCAAGGCCATCAGCGAAAGCAAAACCGATCACTTCAACAAATTCATCTTCCCCACAAGCACTCTGTTGTGCAGTTCCATCCCGTAAAGATACACACCGCTCGGCAACGGACGCCCGTCGTTCCCGAGTCCATCCCACACAACGTTGTAGATCCCTTTTCCATTCACCTGGATGCTGAGAACCCGGACAAGCTGGCCCAGCGTGTTGTAGATCCGCACTTCCATCGCACCGTCATAGTCGGTGTTCAATCGCAGTCGTATCGTCGTCGAGGGATTGAACGGGTTGGGGTAATTTCCCAACAGTTCAAACGCCACCGGGAGGACATTGCCGCCGTTTGCTTCCTCTCCCACACCCGACACGTGCCCTCCTCCGGAGGAGAAGCTTGTGAAGGTCGTGATGACTCCATACGCCTGGCTGATCGCTATGATTTGCTGCTTGAGAGCCACAGCCTGCGCCGAGGTTTCACTCAATGTGTAATACTGAACGAGAAGCGACTCGATCTTCCGCTTCGCCCAGATCTTCGGGAGGAACTGGTAGCTTGAGACGGCGGAGTCGACCGGCTGTACATCGTAGGTGTAACTCACCGGCTTGCCGAATGCGGTGCCGCTCAAGGTGATCTGCACCGGAGCTCCCTCCTGGTACCTCCCTGCCACAATCATCTGCTTTCCCTTATACAGGTTCGGCAGCGAGGTGGGGTACACCTCGGTGACAATCGGCGGAGCAAAGCTGATGCTGCTGTTGAGCAGGACCGGGTTCCGTATCGTTAAATAGAAATCAGTGATGCGGGAATAGAGCTCGTCGTTGCCGAGGAACTCGGCCAGTCCCCCATGATTCGACGAAATCAGTGACAACAGTTGGCGATTCGCATCCCCACCGATACCGAAACTGAAGAGGAACACGTTGGTCTCCGTCGAAGTGATCAACCCGTCGATATGACTGACGAGGCTCGGTGTTGCGGTAATCCCGGTCGTCGCCTGCCCGTCGGTCAGGAAGATGACGATGTTGGCCGTGCTGTCGTTCGTGGCTTTGAACTGCGGAACCGCCACGCCGAACGCGTCGGAAATATTCGTCCAGCCGTCGGCGACGAACTTAGCGATATACGCCAGAGCCGAATCCCGCGCCTCCTGGGTGTTTTCCACGTGCCCGGGACGGAAGCTGCTGACCGCCGTGGAAAAATCGACAATGTTGAACTTGTCACCCGGGTTGAGGTTGCGGACGATGAAGCTTGCCGCATCGCGGGCCTGGACGATCTTGGTCCCCAACATGCTTCCCGAGCGGTCGACGATGAGGGTAAACACCTTGGCAATGGTCCCTTCCGTGGAAGTCGGCTCCGGCTCCGCGATGAATGTCATGAAGCCCCTCCCGAGGGAATCCGGGACGAGCGAATCGGGGAGCGCCGTGGTGTACGCAAACAGGCCGAGTTCGGTGGAGCTGAGGGAATAGCGGATGGAATGCTTTTGTGCCGCCGCGGCTTCGTACTGCCGGATGAGGACCGAAGCGTTCCCCCCGGTATTGACCAGTTGCTCCACCGGGTGGCTGCTGAGGACCTTGATGCTGTCGATGGTCCTCGGGGAGACGAGCTCAAACCGGAGTTCCTGAAATGCAATCGCCCCGGACTGGATGAGGTGATAATCACCCGGGTACACGTAATCGACGTTCCCGAAGGCATAGGGGAGCAGTTCAACATAGGTCAGTTCGACCACTAGGGTGGATTCGGCATGAACGGGTTGCGGTATGCCGAAGTACAGGGGAGTCGGGCCGAGATAGGATTTAAGAGCCGGGTGAGGCGCCCCGTCACCGGGGAGCGTCGTGTCCTGGCTCGTCCCGGCCACGGAGGCGTTGAACCACTCGCCGCCGACCCTCCACCGGAGCTGTGTTGCACTCGCCTGCTCAGAGAGCGGGAAGCCGTATTTGACCGGGGCGGTCAGGTGTTTGTTGGTGAAATACTGAGTGGTTGTGGTAATTGATATCTGGCCCTCGACATTAACGCGGACGATTGTGGAGTCGAGCCGCAGATAGACGGCGTTGTGCGCATCCAGCACGGCAACACCGTTGGCAACCAGGGAAGAAGAAAGGAGAACAAGGAGAAGACCAATACTGGCTATAGTTTTCATGACAACCTCTTTGGATTCTGTTTCATGGAGAGTATTCCGATACCGGTGATGCGATTGTTTTATAATGACCGACTCGTTCTCCCCGTAACCCGGGCACCGGTTTCACTGAAGAGGGGAGTCGCCGGCAAGTCAATACCATATCGTGAAACCGGCTGAAATTGTAAGTTGATTCGACCCGTACCGGTTGGACTCTCCTTCCGGAGTCAGAGTAATCTGCACGATTTCCTTTCCGATATGCGTCGGCAGCGACGTATGATGCCGAACCGTGGCAAGCGTGTGTTTAATCCCATCCCCGGTGTGCATGGAAGGAACCACCGGTTCCTCCATCGATTGATGGGCATTTTTAGGAATTGAAAGAAAGCATGGGCGAAGGTAGCGAACGGGGCAAGTAGTGTCAATAGGGGAAAGTGCAATAAGAAGTTATTCAATAAAGACAGGGGTTTAGTGACGAAAATGCGACATGAGGCCGGTTTGAGGTGTGGAAAAGTGACAACGCGGGAATTGAGGCGGGAAATACAGCCGGAGACAAATTACTGATGACTCAGCAGCATCCTATTTGGAAAGATGCTACAGAGACGCCCGCCGCCGGCGGGCAGGCAGAGAACACAGAGAAAATAGAATTATGGGATATGGCTTTGCGCTCTTTGGAGAATTGCCACAGAGACACAGAGAGCACAGAGAGCACA
>DKJQ01000169.1 GCA_002454845.1 Ignavibacteria bacterium UBA6688 | reverse complement strand
TAGAAGCGGTCTCAAAAACAGGCAACACAGTTATTGCGAACCCCGATTTATCGGGGTGAAGTCCCGCTTCTGGATTCCGCATAGCAGCGGGATTCCAAAGTGCGGAACAATCTAATCCGCGCAGATGAGATTGCTTCGTCGTCCTTCGCTAATGGTTCAAATTGTAAGACGCTACGCGTCTTGCAGTAGTACGCCTCCGGCCCTCGCGATGACTTATGGGGGGTTTTTGAGATGGCTTCTATGCAAGATCGAATGCCTTTTGGGCAGAACCCGCTTAATACCGTCCAGCGAACTCTTCCTGCCAGTGCATCAGGTTCCAATCGCGATCTGTTTGCGGACGCAGCGCTGCCATCATCCAAACAAAGTTGATGCCATAGCCCGGCACACCAACATTCGGATGATATCCCTTGGTAATGACCACCGCGTCGTTTTCAAAGACCTGCTCCAGAAGATAGGGTTTTTTTATGTCATCATACATAATCTGGATGCCAAAAGCGGGCTTGGGCATGTCGATGTAGAGATAGACCTCTTCCTTGGAAGCCGCGTGCTCATGGGGAGACCAGCTTGTCCAGTTTCCAGGATCGCCGCACGTGATACCGCAGAGCAATCGGTCGGCGGGCACGTTGACATCGATCATCTTGATCACCGCCCTGTTATAGGTCGGTTTCCCCGCCTTCACATACAAGCTTGGATCATTCCGGAGTTCTTCAAAGCGAATCAACTGCACCTTCCCGGGCCGTTTCGTCGGCGCGGAGGCTTCGGCCAGATCAACCTCGCTCTCCGTGGCTACCTCATAGGAGGCTCCGGGGGGAATATAGAGGGCATCGTACCGCCCCATCAGGTACTGTTGGCCGTCGACCGTGACCGTCCCCTGACCGCTGATGCAAATGAGGGAGACTTCACGCCCTTTGGCCTGAGCAGCGACGCTCTTTTTCTTTTGGTTGAGAATGATACGCCCGCAAGAAAGGGCCTTCAGCGGGGTTGTTTTCGGCGTCATGAGGATATTCCTGCCTAACTTCTTTGCGGTATTGCGAATAACAAGATTCTTTTTTGGCATGTGATGTGTTCCTTTCCTTAAGGCTTCTCAGTTGCTGTGTTCTAACGCGATGAGACAACAACCTGTGATTGGTACTCTCGATTCCCGATCTGCCACGAGGATTACTTGAACTCCACTCTCAGTGGCTCGTTCAGCCGCAATCCCACTTGACGGAGAAAGGACGCGATCCGATCCCCCGACCACATAGCGCCGGTTTCCCCCTTCCAGACAGAGGAGATCAGGAAGCTCAATGGTTTCTGCGGCTCCACGTTCAGCAGAACCAGGTGGCCGAACGCGTCTTCCGTTGGTCGCACAACAGAGGATTTCTCGAAATGGAGCGCCATCAAGAGGTCGTCGTTGCCCCGCGATTGGACCCCCAGTGTCGAGAGCCATGCTTCCCCCCCGTTCCAGACGGCTTCCGCTGACGGATGCTTGACGATTCCGGTGACCAGCGTCCTGGGTGATGAGGATTGGCTGAGAATCACCCGGTGTTCGGTCACACGATCGCCGGCATAGATGAAAAACATCGATGTGATATTTACTTTTTCCGTCCCGATACCCCATCCTGTATAATCGATCCGGACGGCGGCGCGGACAGGTCCGCGGGAAACGATCCGGCATCGGCGACGATCAACGCTTTCCGGTTTCAGGACGGAATCTCCCGCCCAGAATCCGATGCCCCCGACCCCGAGGGCAGGACCGACGTGAAGCACATCCATGCCCCAATCGGCATCCTGTTGGTAGTCCACCCCCGTGGAGCCGATAAAATTCCAGTAAAGCCCCGGTTTCCGTTTCCCCTGGATATCGACGGCGTTTCGTTCATCAAGGTAGATCCTGTATCCGACAAGTTCCGACTCCCAGCCAACGCCGTCGAAGCGGTATCCGGATTGAGCTCTTTTCAATCCCGGTCCATCGTCATCGTCGATCGATTGATAAACGTCCCCAATCTTCTTCCAGTTACCTGCATCGGTATGGGAGGAATCGGCACCGGTTTGTTCCCCGCCGCGATGCGACCGCAGGGTGAAAGTCCGATGCTCGCCGGGAGAAAAATCCGAGACAAAGGTCAGTTCATCAGGCGCTCTATCGAAATCCAGGTCGTCAACCTGGAAGGGGATGCTTTTCCCCCGTTCATCCGAAAGTTGCACATTCGCGCTCGTGGCACCGGGGATCCTGTCCATCACCCCCGACCATGAAACGACCACCGGCTCCTGCGGACGCGCCACCGACGACGGATTCTCGACGGAGAAGCGAAGTTCCTGAGCGGAAAGGATTGAGAAACAAATCGATCCTGCAACGAGACAACCAAGATATCGACAAACCATGGGACTACTCCCTGATTAATCAAGAACAAAGATATCCGGGCGCAAGACTTTCGCGCCCTTCACTTCTACTTCAATGTTGGGCCATCGGGGATCGGCGCTAAGAATTTCGATCCCGCCGGGCGCAGCAAGTATGGTGTCTTCCGACTTGGCCCCGGTGATGCTCGGATTCCATGCAAAAGCCTGGTTATCCTGCACCACCTCATCGCTTGTGGACGTGGCCCGATAGTCCCGGGTGGCGTAGCCGGTCGCTCCCCCCTGGTGATGCAATTGCCATTCGTTGGCGAATCCAACCTCAGCATACTGTTCCTTGAGCCCTTCAAACAGGTCGGGAATCCGACGCCCGGGAGTCGTTTCCCCGATTAACCATCCATCGAGAGTTGCAACAGCACGGTGTCTCTTCAGGAGATCGTTGGATACCCGGCCGAGAGAGAAGGCCCTGGAGACCGACGCAATAAGTCCATATCGCCTTGCACAGACACTGACCAGGGCGAGGTTTTTGAGCTTGTTATCCGTCGGAAGGGGGTGACGATAGGAGAAAGCACGCTCATCGAAGGCGACGAGCATGACGAGAGGGAACATTCCCTTGCGGAAGAGCCCGGCCGAAAGCTCGGCGGCAAGATCACGTTCCGTCATGCCGGTCCGGAGAAACCGGGCAAGATCCCAAAACACCTCAGCGGTATCCTTCCCCAGCTTCCGGTACCGGTCCACTTCGTTCGGCAGCAGGGAGTAACGAAGCCGGGAGAACTCACGACGGAGCGGTCCCGCATCCGACCCTATGCGGTTTCCGAACTGTGAGCCATTGTTCCTTGTTCTGGCTCCCTCCTCCCACCAGGGGCTGAGATGAGCATGGTCAATTTTCCAGGGGATCTCTTCGGTCGCCAACCGGATGCTTTCCGTGGAATTCGAAAAGAGATGGTCTCCTGACGGCGTGATGAGAAGATCCGCGATGCTCTCCTCCGTGCCGATATTCACGTAGCTGCGACCGCCGTCAGTGTACCAGGCAAAATTTCTCTGTAGCGTCAACAGCATGCCGTCCAGCATGTGATCCTGAAGAAATGCAAGGACACGTTTTCTTTTTGTCTCTCTCGAGCAGTCCGATGCAGGTTGTTCAGAAACCGTCGATCCGGAAAGGTTCTCCTGATCGCTCATAACCCTTTCTCTTTCTTACTCCCGATGGGGGCGTTCCCCGTGGAGCTGAATTGCCAGACCTCTCCCGGTATCGTTCCTTCCTGAGTCACGACATCTACCTTCCAAAAGTACCGCGTGGAGGGTTTCAGAGGGCCGGCCGTATAACCCGCCTCCTGCTGCTTCCCTTTCGAAGAGGGCGGGTCGGTCTCTCCGAAGTACACGACGTGGGACACAGCATCCCGACCGGGAATCCACTTCAGGGTTGTTCCGGAGACGGGAACATCATATTCCTGGTTCCGTGGTTGGGGGATGCTTGCAAAGGGAAGCACTGCGGGAAGCGTGGCCTCCGGATCCCATCTCCCTGCAAACGTCCAGGCAGCCGTGACGTCTCTCGGAGCCGGAGCCTGGTCCGATTCGTGGAGATTATCTCCAAGCCAGCCGTAGGTTCCTCCCTCCCGGGTGCAGTTGAAATAATAGTGACGCTCCCCCCATTTCCAGGGGATGGCGTTCGGTGATGTCCTGGGATAATAGATCGGTCGGTCCGCCATGTTCCCGGAGAACGTGCAATCGAGGAGATAGAACTGCCCATCCTTGTGATGCCTGCCGAGGGGAAATCCCTGGACGCCATCGATTCGTGAGTTGCGGATGACAAATTTCTGATCCTTCTCCTTGCTGCCGTCGTGCCAGAGGCTGGCGCTTGGAGTGTTATGGCCGAAGAACCGGCTGTCGGTAATGTAACACCACCCGCGCGGGCACACGTAGTCGACCCATCCTTCAAAATATGACTTGGTGTGGTAATACATCCCGGAATCGCTGTCCCAGAGACTGACCGTGTCCCCGCCATCGGCGATAACGTTGCAATAGAGAATGGCGATGCGGGTAGCGCGGAACCCCCGAATGGCAAACTGATGACTGCGATCGCCGTGCAGGCTCCCATAGTTATTGTGCACGGTCAAGTTTGCCAGGATCACGTCCGAGACACCGTTGCCGATATTGATCACACCGGCCCCCCAATCCAAATCGACCTGCGTCCCATCCGGGCGATTATCGCGTGCGCCAGTCCAGTTCGAGCGAAGTTCCGCGTAAACGATCCGCGTACTATCCCGGTCTTCTCCGACAAGGGAAATATGGCTCGTTGTAATAAACAATTTCTCCCGGTAGACGCCGTTTCGAATAAGAATAATCCTGTTCTCTCTGTTGTCCGGCGGGACCGAATGGATCGCCTCCTGGATAGTCCGGAATTGCCCTTTTCCGGTTCCGTCGACAATCAGGATGCCTCGTTCGCCGGCCACGGCGAAAGAGATCATGAAACAACAGAGCGCAAGAGAACAGAGCTTCATCTCTGAAGAGCCCGCACTTTTTTCTGCCCTGCGGTTTTCTTCGTGCACGTCTCGCAGAGCACCAGGCGTGTCGGGAGTTTGATGTGCTGGGGAACGAACTGATCCCTGCGCTGGAGGTTTTCCAGCGTCAACTCAAATGCTTTCTGACCCAGTTCGTACGTCGGCTGATCGATGTAGCTCATCGGGGGATCGAGAAACTGGTTGAGACCGCTATTCCCGAAGCAAATCAGGTCCACATCCTTCGGGATTTTCAATCCCAATTCTTTCATAGCGCGGTAGACCCCGAGTGCGACCGGGAACGTAACGGCGAACACCAATTCCGGGAGCCGGCCGGTTTCGTGAAGCTTCATAAAGCCCTTGTATCCGTCGGTCTCGTCGAAGCCACCGCGGACCACCCAATCCGGGTTTACCTGCACGCCGTATTGCTTCATCGCATCCAAAAATCCACGGGATCGCTCATTGCCGATATTCGTATGCAGGTACCCGCCAAGATGCGCGATCTCGCGGTATCCGATATTGATCGCATGCTCGACGGCCGCGAACGCGCCCGCCCTGTCGTCGGCAACGACAGTGTTGAAACCGTCGAGCTTGGGAACCCGGTCCATGAACGTGAGCGGGATTCCCTTGTCCCTGATCGTGTGAAACACCGAGTAATCCTTAGTCTGTTGTGACAGGGAAAGGATGAGTCCGTCCACCCTCATCGAAAGGAGCGAGTTCACATGCTGCAATTCCCGTTCGGCATTTTCCTGTGAAACGGTCAGGATGATTTCGTAGTTGCGCTGGAACGCTGCATCATAAATCCCCTCAATCACCGACGCGAAGAAATGATGGGCTATCTTCGGAACGATGACCCCGATCGTGTTGGATTTCTGGGAGGAGAGATTCCGCGCCATGAAGTTGGGGTAATACCCCAGCTCGAGGGCCACCGTTTTGATCTTCTTGACCATTCCGGCGGAGATGTCCGGGTGCCCGCGCAAGGCCTTCGAAACCGTCACCTTGGAAACACCCAGCCTGTTTGCGATATCTTCCAGCGTAATCTGAAAGCCCCGGGGGTGCGTTTTCTGTTTCTGGCTCATGGGTTTTCGCCGGGGGTCTGTTGTTCGAGTTCGATCGCGGCAAGGAGCATCGGACCGTACCCTTTGAAATCGTTTGTCCTCTTCGGCTCACTGATATAGTACTCGAAACTGCCGTCGCGGTACGGGTTGCCCCCCAGTCCGCCCACCGAAACCACATCGTGGAGGCTCACGGCACCTTTCTCGTCGACCGTCACCAGTTCCCTCAGCAAACCGTCGAATGCCTTTCGTGCGAGGGGGAGGAACTTCGCATCGAGGTATCCCATTCTCACGCCCTTGGCCAGTGTATAGGAAAACATTGCGGACGCGGATGCCTCGAGGTAATTTCCTTCGCGACCGGCAAGATCCACTATCTGATACCAGAGCCCTGATTCCGCGTCCTGATACTTTACGACAGCCTCGGCGAGGCGGCCCAGGACGGCGATCAGGGAATCGCGCTGAGGGTGATCCTGCGGGAAGAAATCGAGTACATCGACGATCCCCATGGCGTACCACCCCATCGCCCTCCCCCAGAAGTTGGGGGAACGACCTGTCCTGGGATCCGCCCACTTCTGCTGCCTGCTCTCATCCCATCCGTGATAGAGCAATCCCGTACCCGGGTCGCGGACTTGCCGCTCAAGGAAGGTGATCTGCCGGGCAATGTCGTCAAAGGCTTTCGGCTCATCCATCGTCGCTGCATAGAGCGCGTAGAATGGTTGAGCCATGTAGATTCCGTCCAGCCATATCTGGGAAGGATAGATCTTCTTGTGCCAGAACCCGTTGCTCTTTGTCCGGGGATGATTTTCGAGCTGGCGCCGAAGCGTATCCGCGGCCCACCAGTACTTCTCAGCGCACGTGATGTTGAACAGTCTCAGCGCTGCCTTACCGGGCGCGATGTTATCGATATTGAAATCCGTCAGGTTATAGGTCAGGATCTTTCCATCGTCCTGGATGTAATAGTCCAGGTTCTTCCTGACGTAATGGACATACTGGCTGTCCCGTGTATGTTCCCACATCCTGTAGAACGCCTCCATCATGACCCCTTGCTCGTAGTTCCATTTCCTCGATTTCGCCTCGGTGGCATAGACGATCGAATCGGGATGTGCCGCGAGGAAGCTATTGGCGATACGGACGGACCAGGGTTTTTCCTCCTTGGGATGTTCTTCCGTCGCGCAGGACAACGCGAGGAGGACACAAGGAATGATCAGAAATTGTCGCCTCATCATCGTGTTTTCTTCCACTCAGGACTGCTTTGAAATTCGACCCAAACGCCGGCGCAGGACCGCGTTGGTCTCTGCGCCGATGTTCGTAAACATTGAAGAAAGCATTACTTCAGCAACATCATCTGTTTCACCACCGTGCTGCTGCCAGCCTGGACTCTGTAGATGTAGGCACCGGAGGGGAGTTGCGAAGCGTTAAACTGCATCTGGTAGGTCCCCGCAGCCTGTCGTCCTTCAAAGAGGGTGGCAACCTCCTGGCCGAGCATCGAGTACACTTTCACTGCCACATGCTCCTCCGACGGTAATCCGTAGAGGATCGTGGTGGAGGGATTAAATGGATTCGGGAAATTCTGATTCACAAAGAACGACTGCGGAACAACATCCCCCGGTCCGTTGATGGAGGTAGCGGGGTTTTTCAGACTCCCTCCTTCATTGGAAATCGACCCGCCGGGACCCAGCGTAAAGGGAATCGTATTGTCGAACACACCCGCAACGAGCCTCAGCACTCCATTGATCACCGTCGCCTGCGACAAGGTGACACCTGCGGCGTTGTTGATCACCATGGTATTCACTGTGTCCGGCAAGCTTGTACTGGTCACCTGGGCCTCGGAACCGTTGAAAGTATAATTTGCACCCGAATCGAGGGTCTTCGTACCATTCCCTGCAAGCGCTCCGGCAATACCGCCCGCATTAGCGGTTGCAAGTGTGGCTCCAGCATTCACCATAAACCTGCCGCTCCCCAAGACCACGCTCGACCCAAGGTCGAGTTCCGCCCCGGAAGCTACCACAATGGGGAGAGCAGCAAGTGTATCTCCGGCACCAATCGTCAGCGTCTGTGTCCCGGTCTTGTCAAAAACAAACCAGGCATTCGCAGCGTTGGAATTTTGTGAGGCCGCGTCCGTGATGGAGAAACTCCCGCTATGAATGTACCATCGGGTAGATCCGGAGCCGCTTCCCTGGGAACCGCGGCTGACGGAGAAATTGCCTCCTGTGACAACAATGTTACCGTAGTGATCTATGACAATATGTGCCGGATTGCTCGATCCGTTTGACGAAAAATTACCCCCCTCGACAATGACATCACCCATAATTGTAATCCTCGCTGTGTCCCCAGCGGCGGGTGAGGTCATTTGCCAACGCCCCGTTCCTGATTTAATCACCCTGATATTGCCGCCAATTGTGATATTGTTCCAACTCATGTCCCGATTTGATCCCAGATTGGGCGTATTGAAGGTAACATGATGGAAGCTCTGATTTCCGTTAGCTGGGGCAGTACTGGTAGTACCCGTCATGTACAGGGTCGAACCCGCGCTCCATGTGGCCAACGGAAGCGATCCCGAATTTTGATCATGCTGAAATACCCCACCATCGGCAATCGTCAGGCTCTCGCCACCGCCAATGATCCCCTGGTTCTTTAACGTATCGGAAATCGAAACGGCGACGTTGACAAAAACCGAATCTGTACTTTGAATTGTAATAACCTCCGAACCGGTCGGGGCTGTGGCGGCCGCAGCCCAGTTCGTACCGTTCCATCGTTGCCACGTCGCTGCCGTGGCCCAGTTGCCCGAACCTGTGCTCCGGTAGTCTCCCGTCGCCTGCGCCATCACCGGCGCAACAGAAGCAATCAGCAGACACAGAATGACAAGGCTGTAGAAGAGTTTCATGACATCCTCCTTAGATAAGTGATTGAAAGAAATCAGATTTCCAAGGCTGAGCGCACATTTCCACCCACACCTCGATTGATTAATGAAAAAAAAATCCTTGAAGATTCGCCCTCCTCATGGCATCCATGGAAGTTCGTACGAAAGATCGGCGACAACGGTGTTCCTCTTCACGCTGTTCATACTGACAGCACTCCCCCAGATGTCCTGGTACTTCATCTGCGAATACTCATACGTAACATTGAATTGCAGGCCTGCGTGGAACAAGCCAAACCCGGCCGAATAGACTGAGAAGGTCACCGGCTCTCCGGCAATCGGATTCCCTTCCGGCTCAAAGACCTCCGCCTGCCCACGAATACCCATGCGCAATGCCAGCCACGGTTCGGGAGTATACTCCGCACCGATGTGGAACACCGATGAGGAAAGCCACGGGGATGCTTCGGAGCCTCCGGGGGAAGTATACACGGCCAAAGCATACGACCTGATCTCATATTCAAATCCCAGCATCACATTCTCCCTCGGCGTCAGGGAAAGGGCAACGGTACCGCGCCACGGTAGCTGAATCTGATCCTCCCCGCTCATCGTCGAAGTCGAAATGATTCCCGTCGTGTCAGCTTCAACAACCGTGGTGAACGTTCTTGTAATCGTCGTGGGCAGTTTGGCTGAGAATCCGATACTAAGGTGCCGACCGCGATAGATTCCTCCAAGTGTGATCTCCTGACCGCTGTACTCCGACGTCCCAATGTTCCTGATATGGCGATAAACGGAATCCAGCCTGAAGGAGTTGGAGAAGAACGTCATCCTCCCTCTTCCGAGAAGTTGCTCGACATCGTCCGAGGTTCCCCGTATCATCATCCCGCTGATGCCGAAAGAAAGATCCCCTTTCGCCATACTCCCCGACAATGCAACCCCGTACCCGCGCAGCGAACCTTCACGGGAACGAATATACTGCGACCAATCCACAGCAACAGGTGCATCATTGGTGGGACGGAACGTCGGCAGCGGACGCTGGAGGAAGACCGGAGGAGAAAGTGTATTATTGTTTTGATAGAAGTGGTTGAGATCCGCGTATTCCGCAGCCCCAAGACCGACCGCAAGTTTCACTCCACCAACCGTGAAGGGCATGGCGAAGAATCCCTGGAGGGGGATATCGTGGTTCTTCGATCGCGACCAGTTCGGGCCGATGTTATCAAAAGGCCTTTGCACCGTGTCCGCAGAGCTGCTTCCTCCGAGCAAGGGATCCGGGTCGGGAATAAGATGGGTGAGGCCTTCCATGAGGAGGCTAAAATTCGAGTAATATCGTACCGGCGCGTACTGTTGGACCTGCTCTGCATCTTCGGATTGTTGGATGCCTCCAAGAGTGATCTTCGTAGTGGTCAGAGATCCGAGTGTCGCCGGATTGTGGAACATGAGTCCGATTTCGTTGCGATGACCGATCGTGATTCCTCCCATCCCCCTCCCTGCTGCGGAGTGAAGGGTGTTCCGGTCAAGCCCCTGGATCGTCAACGGTCCATTGTATCCCTGGGCGAAGAGCGGTCCTGCTGCGACAAGAAGTCCGAAAAACAACCCGATATGTCGTCTCCACCTCATGGCAACGTCGCTCCCACAGAGATGCGCTGAACCTTACCCAGATAAGTTCCCATGGAGCCGTAGCTGTAGTCCACCGACAGAGGCACACCGCCTATCACTTGCCTGATCCCACCGCCGAACGTGAGTCCTTCATAATCGTAATTGAACTTATACCCTCCCCGCAGAGCGAAGGAAGAGGCAAACTCGTACTCTACTCCGAGGTGACCTTGCTGAGAATAGTCGTTGGGATGAAACAGATCGAAGGCCATCCGCAACCGGTTCTCTCCTTCAGTCTGAAACAGGAGTGCATTCCCCCCGATCAGATCAGCGGCGATTCCGAACCGGAACAGGAGCGGAACGGGATTGGACTCGTTGGCGTAGGTCACATCGGCTCCGAAATTCTGGACCGAGGAGGCGATATGGATCGATCGGAAACCGGTGTTGTATCGAATGCCGAAATCGAACAGCACGCCGTCCGCCCAGGTCTTGACATCCTGAATGACCCCCTGGCTCACTATGGCGGAAACGGATTGGCCTGTGAAGAGGGATTCACGGGCATATTTCACGCCGAGACCGACTGAGAACCGTTCAGTGAGATTGCGCGCATACGTCGCTCCAACCAGGAAACTGAAGGGACGGAACGTCCTTCCGGTCAATCCTGGATTGTCGGGATCACTGATGTACGGACGGGCATTCGTTGTCTCCTCGAAAACACCGAAGTCCACGTATTGGACCTGGATGCCGACGGCACCAAGGTCATCGAGCGAAAGCGCATACGACAGCGCTCCCTGGTGCGTATCAAAAATCCAATCGATGTACGTCACGGAGAATTCATGGTTCTTCACGGTCGCAAGTCCGCCCGGATTCCAGAACAGAGCCTCTGCGCCCGACGCCCACACACTGTACGCTTCCCCAAGGGCCGTTGCGCGTGCGGAGGGCATCACCTTCAAGAACTGCATGGAAGTGCTTCCCACCTTCTGGGCAAGAACCGCGGAATGCAGCAAGAGGCAGGCCGCAGCGGCCGCAACAAACGATTTCCAACTGATGCCGGTTATCCTCATGGCCCTGGTTCTAATGGATGACGACAAATTTCCCTTGTGATCTCGCACCGCTTGCATCTTCCACGACGAAGAAATAGACCCCTGAAGCGAGCACCTGGTTGTTGCGCGTAATCTGGTACCAGGGGTTGCCAAATGTATCCCGGTTATGCTCAATCGTATTGATCAACTGGCCGGCGTAGGAGAAGACCCTGATGGTACATCGTTGCGGCAATCCCATGAACTGCACCCGGTCTGTGATCTCCCCTGCCGGATCCGATCCGCTCAAGCCGCTGCTCACGATAAGCGGGTTCGGCACGACGTACACCTTGCCGAGAGTCTGGACCGAGGGAGCCTGTGTTTCATGGCGGGTGATATTGGTCATGCCGCTTCTTCCGCCGAGCGAATCGACCGAAACGACAGCGTAGGAAACGAATTCACCCAGGTTGCTTTCCGGATCGATGACGACATAGACGGAATCGTGGAAGTAGCGTGCGTCCCGTCTCGCCACGCTGTCGATGACTGTCCATGGTCCCAGCGGATGCGGTGCGCGCAATACTTCGTATTGTTTGAACGAAGCCCGGAGACGCGGAGTGTTAAATGATTCTACCTGCGGTCCCCAGATAACTCTGTTTGCCGCAGCACGAGTGTTCTCAACGCGGATCACCGGCGCCGGGATGGGTATCGGGATGGTATTGTATCTCCCGCTTGGCGGTGCATTGATCGGCTCATACTGCAGCGTGTCATGTTTGATCAACGACCCGCCGCTATACAGCTCAATGGCCCGGTCGGCAACGTCACGGATCGATACGACACCCGGAGTGACATACCATGGAAGCGGGTGGTTCTGCAGGTACCGGCTTCCGATGTACGATTTCGATCCAAGGAAATCGTATTGGAGCGTATCAAACCAGCTGGGTATCGGATTGAAATAGACACCGGCATCGACCCCCGCCCGGACATTTCCGCCGAGATCCTTGTAGATCCTATCCCCCGCGGTCCCCGGCCCGTACCCCACAACCTCGGCTGCGGAGAACCTGATGGTCTCTCCGGGAGGGATGATGTAGGGATAGAAACCCAGCCCGCGGAACACCGGCTGCCACCACGAGAGATTGGTCGACCCCTTCGTCCGTCCCTTCCAGTAGGGCCAATATTGAGGTTCATACTGCGTGTTGAATCGGGTTGAGTCCGTCACCCCTTGAAAAATTCCGGTCTTCCGCCGCAGGGCAGGGTCCATCCAGGACACGGTTTTCGCCTCGGCGGGGAGGTTCCCATTCTCGTAACGAAGCGAGAAAGGCTGTTTTGCTTTGTCGTTTTGATCCCACATCCCTGCGCTGTCCGACGCCTGAATCCAGACTTGCCGAGTTTGGTTTCTTCGGCTGAGGTTGTCGTAATTGTAGTGCAGCACCATCAGACCTGCGGCCTGCGGGGAATTCAACCCACCGCGATTTCCGGGAGTCGACCACACATCAAAGAGGTCCGGATCGGGTAATCCCTCACGCTCATGGTTATACGTCATCCAGCGTTTCAGATCAAAGCGCGCAAAGTGATCTCCAAGGCCCGCAGGTGGTTGTCCCCGGTACGCCCCTTCCGACCATTGGCTATGGTTCCTCTGGTACCCGAACATAGAGGGAGCGAAGGTGTTGGCGAATGTAAGGTAGAAGTCTGTGATCGTATCGGTGGTCGCGTTCTGGAATTCGTATTCATAAATAATGAAACTATCGTAACCGGGGTAACTCCAGGCGCGGCTGGTGCGGGTGACTGTGACACCGACAGGCGTTGACCACCGGGACACGATGATCTCTTCGGCCTCGTCCGGGTTGAAAGCCGGATTCAAATTTCCATTGGCCAGTACGGGATAGTTTTCGGTCCGCTCCAGGAAGACCGGGTTGCTGTAGACCCCTGCGACGGAGACAGGGTTCCCGCTTGCGTCGGAGACCGCGCCGCAGAAGGCGGAGCGCCTCCCGATCACGGGGCGTGTGCCGGCAATCCAGATGCCGCTGCCAAAGGAATTATGCTGTCCGGGATAATTCGTCCGGTCGAGGATCAGCGATGATCTTGGCGGCCATTCCATGGAGGGAATACCCTGCTGAACCGTCCCCCCTGCGTTGTACGCTCTCCCCAATTCCCCCGTATTGTAGACAGTCTGGTGTAGCAAGCCGCGGGTATGAACGCGCCAGTCCCGCTGTTGCGGGAACAGAGGGGATATGGAACCGATCAGCAGGATCGCTCCCATCCCTATCCAATACGTTCTTCTCTGTCGTGTGTTCATAACTTGCTTGCGTAACCGCTGGTTGAAAAACCCTCATTCATTGCCACAAAAAGGCGCAGAAGGCGCAAAATGTTTTGGTGTTTGATTTTGACGGTTGCTATCGCAACCGATGTCGCACGCCTCCGGCTGTGCATTTTGTGACTTTTTGTGGCTGAATTGTTTTTGAGATAGGTTCTAGCACGCGATAGCGTGCGACCCTTGGGATATGCGCCAATTCAGCATTGGCTTGGATCCAAGCAGTAGCCTGCTACGCAGGCTTCATCAGTACGCCTCCGGCTGTGCCTTTGTGGCATTTTTATTTCAGCCTCTCAAAACTCGATCACCAATCCGAAACTGTACGACCGCGGGTCGTTGCTGTAGATAAGGAACGACTGGTCGACACTGAACGGACCCTGCCTCCCTTTATCCCACCAGTAGCGGATCCCGTTCTCCCGATCATCGATCGGGTACCGCTCATAGTATTGAAGCGGCAGATTCTGATTCGTCGGGGTCGGCCTTCGGAACACGTAGTCGTAGTTCAGAATTCTGTTGTCGAAAAGATTGAACACTTCCGCGTAGAATGTCGCCGGCACTCCGAAAAAGTTTGGGATCCTCTTGGTCAGCCTCAGGTCGGTGTTATACTCCGCGGGGGTGCGATGTACATTGATGAGCTTGATATTGGAGGGAGACGTATAAGGCCTCCCGCTCCGGAACGTCGAGATGGCGGAGAGGGAAACATGGGCAAGGGGACGGAAACCAAGCAGTTCGGGTCCCGCCTCCTGCCCCGTCTCGTAGCCGACCCGGAGAATCAGGTTGTGTGTCCGGTCGAAGTCAAGAATGATATCCCGCGTCGGGACGTTCGTCAGGTCCGTTGTCACAGCGCCCGTAGTATCCCGGTAAAATGCCGGAGTCGCAGCTGTGGCCGTAGCGCTCCTGCCGGTGGCATAACTGTATTGATAATTCACCGAACCTGTGATCTCGCCTCGTCGCTTCGTCAGGGATACCCTGAACCCGCGGATATCGGCATAGTCGAGATTGAAATAAGAACTGACCAGATTTCCCGCGCGGTCATCGGTGAAATTTGCCTGTTGGAGAAGATTCTTCACATCCTTGTAGTACCCGCTGATATCGAGCGTGAATCCATCGCCGAGCCCCTGCATCACACCGATGTCGTAACTGTTCGTCACCTCGGGTTCCAGCCTGGGATTGCCCAGCACGATGGGACTGTTGTTCAACTGGGCAACGCGTGTGGAAACGACGTACTGGAAGGAAGGGCGCTGCATAAACGAGCCGTAGTTCAAATGGAATACCGTCGCTTCTGAAACCGGGAACGAGACTCCCACACGTGGCTGGAGACGGCCGATGACCGGAGCTTTTTCCTTCGAGGCGTCTTCGGAGTTGAAGCGGCCGAGTGAATCTGCAAGCAGGAACGGCGTGTACTGATCTGTAAAGTAGTCGCGACCGGAACTCCAGACGTCGAGCCGCAATCCCGCGTTCGCTATCAACCCCTCGAACTCCATCTTATCCTGAATATAGAAAGCGCCTTCAAGGGGCTGTGCCGAGTACTCTTCTATATGCCTGTTGGAGCGCAGGCTGAGATTGTTCGATGCCTCGATGAGGTAGGTGTTGATCTGAAGACCGGCATTGAGCAAATGAGATTTCGTGACCTGGCTTGTGAAAGATCCGTCAAACGAAATGGTCCGCGTCTCTTCGTTTCTGAAGAGGTCATAACCCAACTGATAGTTGATTCCGTCAGGGGAATTGTTGTTCGGATAGGAAAGAACGGCCGTGGGCCAGGCAAAATTGACGGAATCGGGGAGGAAACCCGGAACGGGCGTTGCCCCGAGAGTATTGTTCGTAAAGAGTGAGTTGATCTTCACTTCGTAATAGGCGTTCGGGCTGATGGCTTGGGTGAACCGGACCCCAAGCTGGGCATTCGTCCTTTTCCGATAGCTGAGCCCCGTGACCCTGTCCCAGAGCCACCTCTGA
>DKJQ01000170.1 GCA_002454845.1 Ignavibacteria bacterium UBA6688 | reverse complement strand
CTTGGATCCAAGCCAATGCTGAGTTGGCGCATATCCTAAGGGTCGCACGCTTACGCGTGCTTCAATAATAGGCTTCCAGCGGCCTCTGGCTCTTAGTGAACTTTGTGGATAATTATTCTTTTTTCCGCAACCTGCTAGTCTTGTCCTTCCTGCAACATCGGCGAAGGCACCTTCCTGTAACCCTTTGGGACTGAAAACTCCTTCAGATCGATCGCGCGCGCTTCAACCCTGGTAACTACCGTCCTGATCCCCTCTCCCATCACGGCTTCGATCGGGAACCCGTCAATCTTCCGCATCGCCGTGGCAAGTTCCCTTCCCATAGGATTCATGGACATCATGCGATTCGAAAATTCTTCGAAATCCTTTTTCATGGAGGCGAACTCGGCAATCTCGTTCGTCGCCCAAACGATTGCCGCATCCCGTTCTCCCTGCTTCAGAAGGTATTTCCGACAAGCATACCCGCTGATATTCTTCCGCTCACCCGTCGCTACAACCTCCCACGGTTTGGACTCTCCACCCACCCCCATAACCTCCATCATCTTTTCCATCTGTTTCCGCTGGTCCTCGGGCATGGTTTTCATGGATTCCTTGAGTGAAGCAACATTCGCGTCCATTTTGGCGCCGGATGATTTCATGGCCCCTTCCATTGCGGAAAAACCCAATTCGGAGTACGTCGTATCCAGGGGATTGATGTTGATCATCAACTGCTTGTCCAGGAGAATGATCACTTGCCCACCGTTGGAAGCAACGGTTTTCATTTTCTTCGGGAGATAAAACGTCTTTGTGCTTTGCTCTGATCCCATCGCGGTGATCGTGCTTTCCCAGTATAATCCCTGGGCGACCAGCGGCGGACACCCACAACTTGCTATGATCCATGTGAAGAATAACAATGTTCGGATTTTCATGGAGATGTCCCTTTTTACTCTGATGATCGATACGGTTGGTGGGCACCACGCCGTCAGTTCGCCCTCACCGCACCGTGAACCGGTACGCCGTCGTCGTATGATAGCGTTCGCCCGGACGCAGCACCGTTGATGGAAAGTGAGACTTGTTCGGGGAGTCGGGGAAGTGCTGCGTTTCCAGGCAGAGCCCCGTGCGGAAGTGATACTGCCTTCCGGATTTTCCCCGGGTGGTTCCGTCAAGGAAATTGCCGGAATAGAATTGGAGTCCCGGTTCCGTCGTCAGCACTTCCATCATGCGGCCGGTGGTCGGCTCGAACAAACTGGCGACAACGCGCAGGGAGTCAGACCCACCGTTCAAGACCCAATTATGATCGTACCCGCCGCCAAAGCGTATTTGCTCATCCTCAAGGCCGATCCGGGCACCGATGCGCGCCGGCAGACTAAAATCCATGGGCGTCCCCTCCACGCTCCGCAGTTCACCTGTCGGTATCAACCCCTCGTCCACAGGTGTAAACCGGTCTGCAGCGATCATCAGCTCATGGTCCAACACGTCCCGAACACCCACTCCGGCAAGGTTGAAATAGGAATGATGCGTGAGGTTGACCACTGTCGGCTTGTCGCTTTGAGCATCGTATTCGATGACCAGTTCATTCTCCTCGTTCAGAGTGTACACGACCCTGACCGAAATGGTTCCCGGGTATCCCTCTTCGCCGTCCGGACTCTGATACGTCAGGGCGAGCGAACGTCCCGGAACGCTCGCCGCTTCATCCACGGTCCAGAGTACCTTATCAAATCCCTTGAGACCGCCATGGAGATGGTTGGCGCCATCGTTCGCGGCAAGGGTCACCACCGATCCATCCAGGGTAAACATTGCCTTGCCGATCCGATTTCCGTAGCGCCCGACGAGAGCCCCAAAGTACGACCGGTCCGTTTCGTACTGCTGGAGTGAGTCATACCCAAGAACGATATCGTCCAGCATTCCCTTCCTGTCCGGCACATGCATGGAAACAACCCGCCCGCCAAAGTTTGTAATGATCGTCTCAAGTTCGTTCTTGTTCCGGAGGGTGTAGAGCATGGCGCTCCTTCCGTCGTCTAAGGTTCCAAAGATTGCCGGGACGGGAGTTGAACTATTTTTATCGCCGCCACAACCGGACAATCCGGCGAGTATCAAACACCATCCCGCGAGAAGAACTCTTCGCAGCTTCATGGGAACTCCTGATTGATCCAGTGATCAGTGAATGTCAGTAAACCGGGATATGTTGGGAAGTTTTTGGGGGAAAAGCAATCCTCCTCTCCTCCCTCTTTGATGCCCCTTTCAGGAAGTAAGATGGAAGTCGGTACTTGCTTCCCTCTCCGATTGTCGCTACATTTTTCGCACTCCCCGGAAAGGATGTGTTATGCGATTCAGACTTGTGTTTTGGACTCTCTTCCTTCCTATTTTCACCTTCGCCCATGCCGGAACACCGGCCCAACGGGGACAGGCTCGACGTCTCCCGCTGGACGGCATTCCTCATGTTCAACTGAAAACCCGTGAGAACAGTCACTTTCTTCCCGATCGTATCATCATAAAGCTGCTGCCCCGGACATCGACCTCTCTTTCCAAGTCCTCCTTCGGGATTTCCTCTCTCGACCGGATGCTTTCGAACGTCGGTGTTGTGTCAGTCTCAGGGGTGTTCCCACAAACAGCGGCAAGAAAGGGAACCGTCGATCTTTCCCTGATGTATGTTATCCAATTTTCCTCTCCCCATGACGCGTTTACCCTGGCCGGGGAACTTTCGAGGCAACCGGAAGTCCAGTACGCAGAACCATGGTTTATCTATCCGTTGGAAGGCGGAGCGATTGTCCCGAACGATCCCCTCTACCAGCAGCAATGGCATTTGGCAAAGATCAAAGCCCCCGATGCCTGGAATGAGACAGAGGGAGATTCGACGATCGTGGTCGCTATTGTCGACAGCGGAACCGAGTGGGAACATCCCGATCTCGCACCGAACATCTGGACCAACCCGGGGGAAACGGGGGTGGATGCTCAGGGAAACCCCAGGCAGTCGAACAATATTGACGACGATCAGAACGGTTACATCGACGATTGGCATGGATGGGATTTTGGCGGGGTCACGTATCAACTCCCCATCCTGATCCCCGATAACAATCCGACCTCGACCGACAAGAACAACGAGCATGGCACCCACGTAGCCGGCATCGCCGCTGCCGCGACCAACAACGGCACCGGGGTCGCTTCCATCGGTTTTCGCACACGGATCCTTCCGGTGAAATGTGCGGCCGACGACGATACAAGGGGAGGCGGTCTTGCATTTGTTCTCACGGGATACCAGGGAATCGTATATGCCGCCGACATGGGGGCACACGTTATCAATTGCAGCTGGGGCGGAGCTGGAGGTTCACAGTTCGAGCAGGATGTGATCGACTATGCAACAGAACAAGGATCTCTCGTGGTGGGGGCAGCAGGCAATAGCGGGCATGACGTTTTCTTTTCCCCGGCGGGGTACCGGAACGTTCTTGGTGTTGCAGCAACAGATCAAACCGATACAAAGGCGTGGTTTTCCAATTATGGGTATTGGCTGGATGTGAGTGCTCCCGGTACTTCGATCCTCAGCACTGTGACGGTACCCCCCACTACGGCACAACAAAAGTACCACTCCTGGGACGGCACCTCGATGGCCAGTCCGCTCGTTGCCGGTCTGGCAGCCCTGGTCAAGAAGCAGCTTCCGCAGCTTTCCATGCTGCAGGTCGGGGAGCAAGTGCGTGTCACATGCGATAATATCGCGTCTCAGAATCCAGGATTCCCCGATCAGCTCGGGAAGGGGCGAGTCAACGCCTTGCGCGCGTTGATGGAAACGAACCTTCCGTCGGTTCGCCTGTTGTCGTTCACGATGAAGGATTTTCCCGGCGGGAACAATAACGGCTTCGCACAGCCGGCAGAAACGCTCAACATCGTCTGCTCCTTCAGGAACTTCCTTGCGGCAACCTCTGCAGGCGCAACCGTGGAGCTGGTCCCGATTTCTCCGTTTCTCACGATCGTGCAGGGAATTTTTCCAATCCCAACACTCGGAACGCTCGACAGTGTTTCCAATGTGA
>DKJQ01000160.1 GCA_002454845.1 Ignavibacteria bacterium UBA6688 | reverse complement strand
GTCCGGTCGAAGTAGAAGATGTTCTTCCGGTTGTAGATGTTGATCAGATTAACTCCAACAGCGGTTTTGACTGATGAAAAGAGCGTCAGTTTGTAGGAAGCGTTGAGGTCGAGACGGTGGTAGGAAGGCAACCGCGCGGCGTTCTTCTCCCCATAGAGTGTCCTTGGCTGTCCCGTCTCCGATACAAACGGATCGGGATAGCCGTTGCGCAGCGTCAGCTTGTCGTAGAACCCGACCGATTGGGTGAAGGGGAGTCCCGAGCCGAACTCCAGCCGTACCGACACATCGAAGTCTTTCGCAATGTGAAAGGAGGTGAGGAGATTCACAGTATGGCGCCGGTCATACCGGGGCGCATACTCGAACCCGCTGATGTTCACATTCACCCAGGTTAGTGTATAGGCGGCGTAGACGTCGAAGAAGGAGTGGGAGAAACGGACCAAAGTCTCTCCACCGTAGGCCTCTCCCGTGGAGTTGATATAATCCGGGTCGCGGCTGTCGATCTTGTCTCGATTGTAGGTCACAAGAGAGCTGTAGTTCTTATAGTAGGCCTGAACGCTTGTGGAGAGCTTCTCCAAGGGGTTTCCATCGATACCGACTACATAATGCGTCGCTTGCTCCGGGTCGAGACTGCTCGGAATGACGATCCAGGGGATGAAGATCGGTATGACGTCGTCCTCGTTCGTGACCGTTACCATTCCCTGTGTGGTGGTGCCATAGGATGCCTTTGCCTTCCAGTTCCCGAACAAGTCCAGGCTTGCGTTGATCCGGGGCTGCAATGCCGCTGCAAAGGAACTTCCCTTAACCAAACTTCCCACATCTCCCCTTAGTCCAACATCTGTTGTCAATCCATCCCAATGAGTCTGATAGCGGAACCACACCGACACATCCGCAAGGGTTGAGGCTATTCTTGTTTTCTGCCCAAGCCGGTTGACGAGGTTGTACTCCACATTCGGAAAGCTCATCTCAAACCCGAAGAAATACAGGTCTTTACTATCTGTGTAGTAAGTGACATTCCCCCGTAATCCCAGGTCCTCAATGGTATTGGAAGAAGGTTGGGCTGTTTCAGACGACTTCGGGTCACGCTCGGAGATGAACTCACCGGCGGAGACGAAGACATTCCAGAACAATCGGTCACTACTAAGCATGTTCAGCTCTAATCCTATCGCCCGGCTCGACCACTTGTAGTCCGGCTCGAAGGCGTCGGCCGATCGGAGATCATCTTCGCTGGCCATGACCTGGAAACTATATTTATCCTCCGAGGCGGGATTGTTGAGCGTGACTTTCAGGAAGGCATCGTAGAAGGAAAGAGGGACTTGCTCCTTCAAAAACTCCTTGAACGTATCGGAAAAGACCGATTTCCGGCCGGTGAAGATCGCTTGCAAGCTCTCGCTGATGGGTCCCTCAACCTGGACTTTGGAGGAGAGGAAGTTGATGTTGGCCTGTCCCGACATGACGGAACTGTTTCCGTCCCGTGAGGACATATTGATCACTGAGGACAATCTCCCCCCAAACTCGGGAGGAAAAGCCCCTGTGTACACTTCGGTTGAGCGGATGATATCGGGATCGAAACTGCTGAAGAGTCCGAAGGCGTGGAAGGGGTTGTAGATCCGCATTCCATCCAATAAAATTAGGTTCTGGTCCGATCCACCGCCGCGGACGTTAAACTGAGAGTTGACGTCGCTGGTGGAGACGAAGCCGGGGAGGATCTGGATGCTCTTCAACACGTCCCCTTGTGTTGTGACAGGGACGAGCTTCATCTCGGCTTTATCTATCACGTGAACGCTGGTCTGGACATCCAAAAGTTCGGGTTTGGATTTGCCGGAGACGACGATTTCTTCCAGTTCGACTGCTTGGGAGGGAAGCCGGAAGTTAAGAGTAACCGGCTCGGTTCCCCTGACGGTCACGGTGCGGACTTGTCGCACGAACCCGACCGCAGAGGCTGTTACCTGGTAGGTCCCGGCCGGAACGCTGGGGATGAGATAGAAGCCGGAGACGTTTGCCGCAGCCCCTTTATTGACGCTCGTAATGACGATGTTTGCGTACGGGATCCGTTCTCCGGTGGAACTGTCGGATACAACGCCGCGGAGATCCGATTGCTGGGCGAGCAGCGGGAAAGTCGGGAAAACGGTAAGCGTGAAGAAGGTCAGAAAGCGTGGTGCGAGGAACCTATGAAGTTGGCTCAAGCAATCATACCCCTCCATGGCGGTAGAGAATCAATTGACGATAAACGGAGAGTCTTCGAAGAAGTTCTCTCCAGGTTTCAGTGACTGTCGGTTTTGTTTTTAGTGCGAGAAGCCGTCCTGCATAGTGGGCGACTCAGCGAGTCGCCCTACAATGGATCCTTTTTATCCTCAAAAGTGCTTACCAGGCTTCAGAAACTGTCGGTTTTTTTGTAGTGCGAGACGCTGTCTCGCATAGTTGGCGGCTCAGCGAGTCGCCCTACAATGAATCTTCTTTATCCGCTTGTGGTGAAGCGGAGCGCGAGCTTGATAAGTTCCTCTAATGAAAGATGCCCTTTGTTCTCATGGAGTACTTGGCGTATGGCCTTTTCCGCTGAGGCACGCGGGTATCCAAGTGTGGTCAAAGCGAGCAACGCTTCCGCCCGTACTTCGCCTGTCTGGTCGGCAGAGAGGCCCGAGCCCCCTGAAGTGGCGCTCATTTTGTCACGCAGTTCGATCAAAATCCTTTCGGCCGTCTTTCTCCCAACGCCGGGGATGGAGGTGAGCGCTCCGATGTTGCCCGACGCGATATGGTGCTTCAGCTCGCCGGCGGGAATGCCGGAAAGGATCCCCTGTGCGATCTTCGGCCCAATACCGTTGACGGAAAGGAGAAGTTTGAACAATGCCCGTTCCTCTTCCGTCGCGAACCCGAACAGGTGAAGTGTATCCTCTCGCACATGCAAATAGGTGAAAAGGAAAACAGGCGTATCAAGAGCCCCCAATTTTTCAAATGTAGAGACGGGAATGCTGACCGCATAGCCGACGCCGTGCACGTCCACAAGGACTTCGGTGGGGGATTTGGCTCTCAATGTGCCGTTCAGGGAGGCAATCATTTCCGTGTGACGATCCGTTCGGGATGCGCTTCGATGTATGATTTCCAGCTTGTCGTTTTGCTCTTTCTTCCCGATTCCCTTATGGTTCCGTTCTCGGTCATCTTATGAAAGTGGCAGATGGCAATGGCAAGCGCGTCGGTTGCATCATACGATTTGGGAGCCCGCTTGAGCCTGAGGATCGACCGGATCATATAACTTACCTGCTCCTTCGAAGCCGCGCCGTTCCCCACAACCGCTCTCTTGACCTCGCGGGGCGAGTATTCCGAAGTCGGAATCTCACTGTTGACTGCGGCGAGAATCGAGACGCCGCGGGCATGGCCGATCTTCATTGCCGATTGGGCGTTCTTCCCGTAGAATGCCGTCTCGATTGCAAATTCATCCGGATGATGGCGTTCGATGACCGTACAAAGCTTTGCGTAGATCGCCTTGAGTCGGATCGGCATCGACGCGTCGCTCCGGTTCCGGATCAAGTCCACCTCCAGCACCGTGAACCTTCCTCTGACGGCCTCGATCACTCCATAGCCGGTTATCAATGTTCCAGGATCAACGCCAAGAATAATCATGAAGCTATGATGAATGGCAAATGAAATCGTATCATTATCTTAACCGCATCGGTGTTCATCCGCGTCAATCGGTGAAATCCCCGTTCACTCACCTGCGTACTCTGCAAGCTGTTTCTCATCGATATCGAAATTCCCATAGACATGTTGTACATCATCATGATCCTCCAGCGCTTCCATCAAATGTAAAACCTGTTCCGCCTCTTTTCCTTCGACCTTCACCGTGTTTTCCGGAAACATCTGCAGTTCTGCATGCTCCGGCACGACTCCTTTTTCCTCGATCGCTCGTTTGACCTGTTCGAAGGCCGCTGGTGCGCAAAGAACGATGAAGTGGTCGCCTTCTATTTTCAGATCGTCTGCGCCTGCCTCAAGGACCAGGGCGAGCAAATCGTCCTCCCCGATGGTGTGTGCCGGTATGATCAAGTGCCCCATCCTGTGGAACTGGTACGATACCGCCCCCGTCGCAGCGAGTTTGCCACCGTTCCTGTCGAGGATGTGTCGGATATCGCTCACCGTGCGGGTCTTGTTGTCCGTGACAGCATCGATCAAGAGCGCCACTCCTCCGGGGCCGTAACCTTCGTACGTTGCATCTTCGTACGCTATGCCGGGGAGTTCGCCGGTTCCTTTCATGATCGCCCGCTTGATATTGTCGGCCGGCATGTTGCTGGCTTTTGCTTTCTCGATGGCCAGCCTCAGTCTCGGGTTCGCCGTGGGATCGCCGCCTCCCAGCCGTGCAGCGATCGTCATTTCCTTAATAATCTGCGTGAAGATCCTGCCGCGCTTGGTATCGGTGATCGCTTTTTTTCGCCGTATCGTAGACCACTTGGAATGTCCGGACATAGAGACTACCCTTTCCCCTCAAAATAATTCTTCTTTGTGACTTTCGCGAATACTATTGCTGATGTGTCAATTTCAAAAAAAGCCCGTCACCCTGAGTCCTTCACTTCGCTCAGGATAAACTCCGTCGAAGGGGTCGGAGGCTTATGACAGATAGATGCGATAGCATCTATCTGTTGGGATCCGTGCCGTTTCAACGTTAGCGCTTGTCCAAGTAGTGGCCCGCTACGCGGGCTTCAAGGATAGGCCTCCGGCCGTTCGACTCCGCTCACGATGACGATCATTTTGTTACGCAGTGCTCCAAAAGTTAAACGCAGGGCGTACCCAAATATCTGCCTACTTGATATCCCGTATTTTCAGTTGCGGGACAGCCTCTCCGGAATAATCGCTCTCATCCAACGAAAAAGCAAGCGCAATGTCTTTTCTGCCTGTCGGTACCTTGCCGATCAGGTGTGCGAGGTTAAACCCGATCGTGTCGATGATCTGGCCTTTGGCCCGCACCCTGAACTTGAGGTGCTTTTGACCGACGATCCGGGGGGAACCGACGAGTTCCACATTGCGAACAACAAACACCGGGCGCATATTGCCCGGTCCGAAGGGAGCAAACTGGCTGAGGATGCGTACGAACTTCGGGGTCAATTCCGAAAGGTTCAGCTCCGCATCAACCTTGATCTCGGGGGTGCGTAATTCCTCGGTCAGGAGCTCCTTGACGACGGTGTTGAAGGCATCCTTGAATTCCTTGACGCGGCTCACTTCCACGGAAAGTCCCGCCGCATACTTGTGTCCGCCAAACTGGATCATGGTGTCTTCACACCGCTTCAGGGCCTGATAGATGTCGAAGCCGGAGACGCTCCGTGCCGACCCCTTCGCAACCCCGTCAATGGTGGTCATCATGACGGTCGGTTTATAGTACTTCTCGACCAGCCGGGAGGCAACGATGCCAATGACCCCCGGATGCCAGGTTTCCTGGTGAAGAACGATGGCCCCTTCCTGCTCAACGTCGAGAAAGTTCTCGACAAGTTCCTGGGCCTCGAGGAACGTATCCTCGTCGATCTTGCGCCGATTTCGATTCTCCTCTTCAGCGACCCGGGCAAGTTCAAGGGCGTTTTCGTACGAGTCCGAGGTAAGCAGCTCCACGGCCCGCATGGCGTTTCCGAGCCTTCCCACAGCGTTGATGCGTGGAGCAAGTACGAAGATAATCTGTCCCGCCGTGATCTTTCCCGGCTTGAGTCCGGCCGTTTCAATCAGAGCGCGGATGCCGGGGCGCGGGTTCGAGTTGATAAGATCGAGTCCCAGTTTGACCAGAGCACGGTTTTCCCCTGTGAGCCGGACGATGTCAGCAGTCGTCGCGAGCGTCACAAGGTCGAGGTACGAGGTGAGGATGGTGTTGGGGTCGTCGGTGAGACGTGACTGGATTGTCTCGTGTGTGCAAAGCGCCTGGATAAGTTTGAATCCCACTCCACATCCTGAGAGATGTTTAAAGGGGAACGAGCAGGTCGGCTTGAGCGGATCGAGCAGGGCGAAGGGCTGTGCGAATTGGTCCCCGGGCTGGTGGTGGTCGCAGACGATCACATCGATTCCCACGGACTGTGCCATGCGAACGGGTTCAATGGCCGTGACGCCGCAGTCGATGGAAATCAGGAGGGTTACGCCCAGTTCCTTCGCACGGTCGATCCCGACTTGCGAAAGTCCGTAGCCGTCCTTGATGCGATCAGGGATGAAGTAGGAAACCGCGCCACCGATGCTCTTCAGAAAGGTCCACAGGAGCGTCGTTCCGTTTGTTCCGTCGACATCGTAATCACCGTAGACCAGGATCCGTTCTTTCTTTGCCAGCGCCTGTACGATGCGATCGACTGCCCGATCCATATCGTTCATCAGAAACGGATCGTTCAAATCGGAGAAGCTGGGGCGGAAGAACGAGCGCGCCTCTTCAAACGTGCGAATGTCTCTTCTGGAAAGGATCTCCGCTAGAACAGGGGAAATCGTCAGCTCATCGCCGAGCCGTTTCGCAGTTTCCTGGAGCGCCAACGAGTCCACTGACGGATCTTGCTCCGGAAAAGTCCACCGATATTCTTTTATGAGGGGCATAGAGAGGATTCGGTTGCATAGGTACGCCCCCGGCGGAGGTATGTTTCCACGGGGACAAAAAAAATCGCAGGTTGGCGGCCGATAAGCCGAATTCTGTCTTCCCCGCCCGGAGGCAGGGGAGGCAGTCATTTCTCTGATGCGACCTACCCGTCACGGTGCCCCGCAGGGCGGGACAGAAGCGGGCAGCTTCAACCATGACTTACGTGGTCTTGCACCGGGTGGGGTTTATCTTGCCCCGTTCATTACTGAACGAGCGGTGGTCTCTTACACCACCTTTTCACCTGTTTCTCGTCCGCTCACGCGGACGGGATGTGTGTTTTCTGTGACACGATCCGTTCCTGCGGGATATGGCCCGCAAGACCCCCGATTGACTCGGGGCACCCTGCCCTGTGGTGTTCGGACTTTCCTCTCTTCACCGAAGTGAAGAGCGACTGCCTGGCCGACCCACCTGCGAGTTACAGCATTGTTCCAAGTATTACTCTCAACAACATCATCCGGTGAGGGGAGTTCCCATCCATGGCGCATGCATTCCCCAACAATTTCACCGATTCGTATTCTCCGTACACCTACTCATCCAACGCGACGGCACTCAACGGCCTTTTCGAATCGATACCCAAATTCGCCATTTGATCGGCCTCCTTGTTCTGCTCTCGCGGAATGTGTTTGATCTGGAAGGTGAAGGGAGCGGACTGAAGGAGTTCGTGTACTTTTTGAAAGTATTTTTTCAGGGTTGCATCCTTGACGCGATACCGACCGGTCATCTGGCGCACCATGAGCTCGCTGTCAGAGTGAACGACCAAACTGGAACATTTGGTCTTCCCCGCAGCCTTGAGGCAGGCCAGGAGGGCGGAGTACTCAGCGATGTTATTGGTCGTTTCGCCAAGATAGCCGGAGAGACGGCTGAGTGTGGTTCCCTGCGCGTCTTTCAGGATCACGCCAATCCCCCCCTCACCCGGGTTGCCCCTTGAGGCGCCGTCCGTAAAGGCAAGGATGGTCATAGCGCGCTTGAATACGTTTCCACGACCTCGTCAGACACCATCAACCGACCGCAGTGCTCGCAGATGATCAGCCTCTCGTTCTTGCGCAACTCCACGAGGGACTGGGGAGTGACCTTCTTGAAGCAACCCCCGCAAGCGTTCCTGCGGACCGCAACGACAGCTTTTCCTCCAAACGCCTTCCGGACACGCGCATACAACCGCAGGTCGTTTTTATCCACACGAACGATGATTTTCTCACGTTCATGGTTCAGCCGCGATTCCTCTTCCTCGTGCTCCTGGTTCACTTCCTTCAACTCCGTTTTCCGTTCCCCGAGCTCTTTGCTCAATTCTTCAATCTCGGGGATAAGGACCTCAAGATCGCCTTTTGCCACCGACGCCTTTCCCTCGATTGTATCCATCTCCTTCGAAAGCAGCGTGATTTTTCCCTGGGATTGGTCGATTTCCCGCGTGAGGGCGTCATATTGTTTGTTCGTTTTGATCTGGAACTGTTGTTCCTTGTATTTCTCGATTTTCTCCCGGGTGGTGATGATGTCCAGGTCAATCTCGTCCCTGCGGACGATGGAATGCTTGATCAGTTTTTCAAACTCCAGCTTCTTTTGTTCCTTGGTTTGAAGCTGCCCTTCCAGGTCTGC
>DKJQ01000009.1 GCA_002454845.1 Ignavibacteria bacterium UBA6688 | reverse complement strand
GGCGCAAGGGGGAAACAGTGCCACTTTTTGCTTTTCACATTTCACTTTTTACTGATGTGGTTCAACTAAGCCACTGTTCACGGTTTCCTGTTCACGGTTTACTCTCTAAGTGTATTACATGACACGTAAAAACATCTCCAGCGGCGCGCCATGGGAGCCGATCGTCGGCTATTCGCGGGCGGTCCGCGTCGGCAACACGGTGTGGGTCTCCGGCTGCACGGCAATTGATGCAGAAGGAAAGGTCGTCGGGAAGGGGGATGCATACGCACAAGCCATTCAAACCCTCAAAAACATCGAATCAGCCCTCCACAAAGCGGGGGCGGGCTTGAAGGACGTGGTGCGGACACGGATGTTCGTCACGAACATCGCCGAGTGGGAGAGGGTCGGAAAGGCCCATGGTGAATTTTTTGGAGAGATACGGCCGGCCACTTCGATGGTTGAGGTCAATAAACTGATCAACCCTGATATGCTGGTGGAAATTGAAGCGGAAGCTTTCATTACGGAGGATTGATGAAAACGCGAATCAAATCGTTGCTCTCGATCGTTATTCTTGTTTCTTCATTGGCCGTCGCGCAGACGAAACCGTTCAGGTTTGCATGGCTCAGCGATACACATGTCGGCGCTACGACAGGGGCTGAAGATCTCGGCATCTCCGTTCATGACATCAACGCCATGGCCGATATCGCCTTTGTGATTCTCTCCGGTGATATCACCGAGCGGGGATCCAATGCCGAGCTGGAACTCGCAAAAGCAATCCTTGACAGTCTTAACAAGCCGTACTATATCGTCCCGGGCAATCACGACACAAAGTGGTCGGAGTCTGGCTGCTCCACCTTCCCCCGCCTCTTTGGGAACGACCGGTTCGTCTTCGACCACGCCGGCTTCCGCTTTATCGGATTTCACCAGGGACCGATCATGAAAATGGGGGATGGTCATTTCGCCCCCGAGGATGTCCGGTGGATCGACTCTGTCCTGGCCGCCATGCGAGACCCCGACCAGCCGGTCTTCATCGTCACCCATTACCCGTTTGATCCCGGCATCGACAACTGGTACGTTGTACTCGACAGAATCAAACAACGCAATACGCAGGCGGTCCTCGTCGGCCATGGCCACGGGAACCGTAAAATGAACTTTGAAGGAGTTCCCGGCGTCATGGGTCGTTCCAACCTTCGTGCGCGCCAACCCAACGGCGGTTACACGATCGCGACCGTCCGGCCGGACAGTATCCTGTTCGCGGAACGCACGCCCGGCGTCGGGACAAAAGCGGACTGGCATAAACTTCCGCTTGGCCCAAGAAGCTACGGGATGGATACAACGACTCGTCCCCGCCCCGACTATTTAGTCAACGAAGAGTATCCGGATATTCAGGTCGTCTGGGAGCAGAAGACCGGGTATACGATCGCATCCACCCCCGCGGTCTGGGAAGGGCATATTGTTGTCGGCAACAGCAGCGGCTTTGTCTTCTGCTTCTCAGCGGAAGATGGAAGCGAACACTGGAGATACAAGACGGGTTCGGCCGTCTACTCGACCCCCGATATTTCCAATGGCAAGATGGTGATTGGTTCGACCGATAAGAATATTTATTGTTTGGATGTCAAAACCGGCAAACTTGAGTGGAAGGTTGCCACCGGCGCGCCGGTCGTGGCTGGGGCTACAATCGAGGGAGGAATTGCGCATATCGGGGGGAGCGACGGTATCTTCCGTGCGCTCGACCTGCGGACCGGGTCGAAACGATGGGAGTATTCCGGCGTTTCCGGGTTCGTCGAGACGAAACCCTTATTGTATGAGGGAAATGTGATCTTCGGGGCGTGGGATACGTATCTTTATTCGCTCGATAAGAATGACGGCACTCTCCGCTGGAAGTGGTCGAACGGCAATGCCGGTACCCTTCTTTCGCCTGCGGCCGTCTGGCCGGTCGCGTCTGATGGGAAGATTTTCATCGCCGCTCCGGACCGTTATATGACAGCCGTTGATGCAGCGAGCGGTAGGACCCTCTGGCGCACCAATCGGTACCAGGTGCGCGAGACGGTAGGGATCTCCGGCGACAGGAAACGTATCTTTGCACGGTGTATGACCGATACGGTCGTAGCCTTCTCCGCTTCGGCAACATCGCCGGAGACTGCCTGGGTTACCGACTGCAAATACGGGTACGATATCGATCCGTCGATGCCGGTCGAAGAGGAGGGAATCGTTTACTTTGGGACGAAAAATGGCCTCGTCTATGCCCTGGACGGGGCTTCCGGGAACATTTTGTGGCGTCATCGCGTTGGAGTAACTATCGTGCACACACCGGTCCCACTCGGCAACAACCGCGTCCTCGTCACAGATCAGGATGGACGAATTCTCCTTGTTGAAAACAGCAAAAAGTGAAAGAGAAAAAGTCAAATCCCAAACTTCAAATTCCAAAATCCAAACTTTCAACTTTTCTCAACTTTCAACTTTCAACCTTCAACTTTTAGATTTTCTATGGAGAGGCCTATGTCAGACCTTCGTTACCCGATCGGCAAATTCAGCCCAAAGCCGTCAATCACCGATGAAGAGCGTCAAGACCTTATTCAACAAATAGAGGAGGCTCCTGCAAAGCTTCGGGAGGCGGTGAAGGGACTTGACGACCGGCAACTTGATACGCCGTACCGGGAGGGGGGATGGACGGTGCGCCAGGTTGTGCATCATCTCCCCGACAGTCACCTGAACTCCTACATCCGTTTCAAGTGGACGATGACGGAGGACAAACCAACGATCAAGACGTACGAGGAACACCTCTGGGCCGAGCTTGTCGATGCCAAAAGTGCCCCCGCTGAGGTCTCCCTCATTCTGCTGGAAGCACTTCATAAGCGCTGGGTTCTGTTCCTTCGTTCTCTCTCCCCCTCAGATTTTGCCAGGACTTTCATGCATCCTGAGAATGGGACCATGAATCTGGACCGCCTGGTGCAGCTTTACGCCTGGCACGGCCGCCACCACGTTGCACATATTACTTCAGTCAGGCAACGGATGGGATGGTAAGTACCTGATAATAAAAAGGCCCGACGAACTTTCTTCGTCGGGCCTCGATCATTCCGGGGTCACTACAGGAGGTTATCCCTTTTCCTTCTTGTCTCTGTCTTTGTCCTTGTGTCTGTCCTTGTCCTTGTCGTGATCCTTCCCCTTATCCTTATCTTCCTCGTCTTCGTCCTCGTCTTCATCATCATCGTCGTCGTCCTTCGAACCTCGATCCACGACCTGAATGGAATCGGATCCCTGGAAGGCCTGTCCGGAAGTTGTTGTTCCGGTCAGGCCGGCCGATACATCCCCCAGCTGAATGTTGGTCTCCTGGGTCTTGAAGTGGCCGAGCCAATCAAGATCCCCATCTCGATCCACATCCTTGAGGCGGCCGCTGCCATGCGACGGCGAGGCGCCGGCGAACAGAACCGTTGTACCATCGACGGTCGTCGCATCGAAATCGGCGGTGCTCAGGATCGCAACCGGAATCATTCCCCTGCTCCTGAGGTTGATCGGATTCACACTGCTCCCCGGCATGATATCGATAGAGACAACGAGTTGCTTGATCTCGAAATCTGCTGAGACAAATGTGACGGAATAATTCGAGCCGGCAGTCAAATTGCCCTGCGTGATGGCGTAAGTCCCAACATCCTCTCCGGGGACCCGCGACAGCGCACCGCTAAAAACATCCCCATTGATCAAAGCGGGAGAAACCGAGTAAGTGAATGTTGGATCCGGCTCGCCATAGTTTTTGCTCTGGCCCGCTTCAGCCGTGACCGTAATGGGTTTGGAGGTAATGGAGAAATTCGCTGAAACGAAGGTGATCGCGTAATTCGGCCCGGCATCGAGCGTTCCCTGGTTGATGGCATAGGCTCCTACGTTTTCTCCCGCTTCACGAGACAACGCACCGGTAAATGTATCACCGGCATCGAGCGCTGGAAAAACGGTGTACGACAGCAACGGATCCGGTTCACCATAGACTTTGCTTTGGTCGGCATTAGCCGTTACAGTAATCGATTTCACGGGCAGCGTGTAGGAAACATTAATTTCATCGAGGTTCATCGTCAACGGACCAGTCGCCAATTCATCAAAAAATCTCTCGAATTTTATCAGGATCGTATGTTCCGCGCGATTATTATCAAGGCTTATGCTATCCGGTTTGTAGGCAACTTCTTTACTAAACCAAGTCGCGGATTCCGAGGGGCCCGGTAAGGGTTCGTCGTCCGAAGCCATCGCCCATTGTGGCGACGACGATGCCTGCGATCTGTAGATTTCCTCATTTGTGGTTTGGTCATACAATGTAATGACGATATCTCGACCACTAAATGCGGGGTTGCTTTGAGTTGGCTCTCCTGAGGCAGGCTCCCATGATCCATCATAATTCTTCCAGCGAATCGCGAAACTTAAGCTGATATCTGTAACGCCGGGAGGTAATTCAAATGTTCTGGAGAGGGCATGGTATGAGGAGCCATAGCTGTTCGCACTGACGCCGTTGGTTGTTCCTCCAAACCCAAGCTTCTCTGTGTTCCAAAAATAGATTGGGGTCCCCGCCGCCTCACCTTCGGCCCAAACCGGGGAATACTCTCCAATCCACCATCCGAATTCATCGTCGGGAGGACCTACAAACACGAGGGTTTGCGTCCATTCCCCCCACAAGCCGTCTTCGAAGTCACCAAGCGATGAGACAGCGAAGGACGAGAGACTGAGCGATCGCGATTTATAGTTTTTCGCAGGAGAAATTTTCTTGAATTTCAGTGTTGAACCCTGGAGGGGATTCCATACGCGTGAGCCCGGAGATGTGGCATCTTGAACGCTTGGTGCAACCTGAGGTTGCGTCTCAAGCGGGCTTTGCTCAGTACATGAAGTAAGCCATGCAGACAGGAAAATTCCACCTGCGAGGAGTATCAGGAACTTTTTCATGAAGTATCTCCACATCATTGGTATTGAGGGGTTATTTGCAATCTGCAATCGATTGAGCATCAAAACTTGTGAGGCGATTGTATGGTCAAGGATTACAATATACTGAAATAAGGAGACCTAGCCCATGCTTCCCAAGACGCCTTCCTCCCTACCTATCCTCAAATATGATGCCTGAATCGAAAAACACCGAAATTTCATCAAAATCTACCATTCGTGGCAGTGTTTTCTGATTACGTCAGAAACGAATATCTTGTCGTTCTGAAAAACTCGGAATTGATTTTTAGTCTTTTTTGGGCCGTATTCATATCATCTGACGAGAATTTGCTTCCCATAACTCTCCAGATTTGAAGAATTATCCCGACATGATACAAAACATTGGATGTAAAGAACTTACAGGGAATAGATAGGATCTTTATAGGAATGGAACCGAAAGTAATTAGGAGGAGTGGATACTTATGCGACTCAAAAGCGTCAGTCACCCACGTGGCTTTCATCTCTGGCCACCCCGGGGGGGACGATAAACCGCTTCCGTCGC
>DKJQ01000063.1 GCA_002454845.1 Ignavibacteria bacterium UBA6688 | reverse complement strand
GAATTGAATGACACGCTCCTTCCTGAGATCGAGCATAATCCTCCTAAATCCTCCAGCCCGAAAGAGATCAGGATCAAATTCATTACGCAGGTGAAAACCCGTCCACCCCTGTTCGCATTGTTCTGTAACGAGCCGAAACTGGTTCAGGAATCCTACAAGCGGTTCCTGATGAATAAACTCCGCGAACATTTCGGGTTCCGGGGTGTTCCTCTGCGTCTTACCTTCAAGCAAAAATGAAGCAGCGAATATTGGTTGTGGGAGGTCTTGCCGCCGGGCCAAGCGCCGCAAGCAAGGCCAAACGGATCAATCCGAATGCGGAAGTCACGCTGTTCGAACGGGGAGAATATATCTCCTACGGGATCTGCGAGATCCCCTACTATGTGGGAAAGACTGTCCATGATTCGGACGATTTGATTTCCTACACTCCCCAAAGGCTGGAAAAGGAAAAAGGGGTGACGGTGAGAATCCTCCACCTCGTGGAAGGGATCGATGGAGGCAGAAAGAACATTCTGGTTCGGGATCTCATGAGGGATAAGACATCCGAGCATCCCTTCGACAAGCTTATCCTTGCAACGGGGTCGATCCCGAAGACTCTCGGTCTTCCCGGAGAAGAGGGAAGAAATGTGTTTCACATCAAGACCCTCGATCAGGGGTTGGCCCTCAAGCAGTATATCGATCAGGAACATCCCCAGCGTGCTGTTATCATTGGTGGCGGATATATCGGGATGGAGCTCGCCGAAGCGCTGAGAAATAACGAAATCGAAACAACGTTGCTCCATCGTGGCGATCTGCCGATGTCGGGACTCGAGCATGAAACACGACTCGCGGTAAAACAGGAGCTTGAACAAAATGGAATCGTGTTTGTTCCCCGTGCCCGGGTACGAGAGCTCGTGGCTGATGTCACAGGGAAGGTCCGAGAGGTTCTTACGGACGCCGGGTCGTATGAGACCGACCTTGTGATCCTCTCCCTCGGGGTTTCGCCACAGGCAGAGTTGGCCAAAGCGGCCCGTATCCGCGTGGGCCGCCACGGGGGGATTCAAACCGATCAGCGCCAGGCAACCAGCATTGATTCCATTTATGCGGCAGGGGATTGCTGCGAGGTGAAGAATATCGTGAACAATGCCTGGATGTATATTCCTCTGGCGACCACCGCCTCCAAGCAAGGATGGGTAGCCGGTGAGAACGCTGCAGGGGGACATGCGGTATTCAAAGGAGTCATTCGGGCTCTTGCCGTGAAAGTGTTCTCCCAGGAAATCGCGCAGGTCGGGATCAGTTCCCAGGAAGCGACCGACTCCGGGTTCGACGTTGTCACGGAATCCATTTCGGCGAATTCGCGGATTGGGTTTATGCCGGGAAACAGCAAAGTGCACCTGACACTGATTGCAGAAAAGCGATCGAAGCGCTTACTGGGAGCCAATATCTACGGGAGGGACGGGGCCGTGCTGCGCGCCAACACGTTGGGAGTCGCCATCCAGCACCACCTGACCATAGACCAACTTGCGCGCCTTGACTTGATCTATACTCCTCCGTATTCACCCCTCTGGGACCCCATCCTTGTCGCCGCCAACCAACTCGGGAAGCGGCTGTAGGGTACTGATCGTCCACTGTCACCTTTTGCCAGCAGGAGAAATATGAAAAACCTCACTATCATCGGACACCCTCTTGTGAAGCGGGATCTTACTCTCTTGCGCGACAGGAAGACCCCGAGCAATGTCTTCCGCTCCGTCCTGAGGCGGACTTCCACGCTCATGGCTTATGAAGTGACAAGAAATCTGCCGCTGAAAAAAGTCAAGGTCCGGACTCCTCTCGAGACAACGATCGGAAGCATGATCGGAAAGCCTGTTGTGCTTGTTCCGATCCTCCGCGCCGGGCTCGGCCTCGTTGGAGGGTTCGTCGAAGTCATCCCCGATGCGCGCGTGGGACACATCGGTCTCTACAGGGATGAAGAATCGCTTAAGCCGGTCGACTACTATTTCAAGGTACCACGGAAACTGAGGGATGCCTTCGTGCTTCTTCTCGATCCGATGCTCGCGACGGGAGGGAGTGGGTCCGCTGCAATTACCTATCTTAAGGAAAAAGGAGCGCGGAGCATTCTCTATGTCAGTGTCGTGGCGGCTCCCGAAGGGGTCCGCAGAGTTGTGAGGGCCCACCCCGATGTCAGGATCTATACGTGTGCGCTTGATCGCGAGCTCAACAGCAAGGGATATATTCTCCCCGGACTCGGCGACGCCGGCGACCGAATTTTTGGAACGGAGTGAGGAGTGAGTCTGCGCCGGTATCCTGCGGTTTTCTTTTCCCTTCTCTGGCTCGCTTCGGCAAGTCAGGCTCAGCTCCTCCTGGAACCACCCCTTCATGGACTGGTTCTCGAAGGTATTGACCTGACGTTAAACCAGCAGTACGAGAAAGCCGACTCGTTGTTTCGCCACGTCGTTCGGGAATTCCCGGAGAGTCCGGTGGGTTTTGTCTACAGGGCGGGAGTTTTCCAGGCAAGGAACATCGAGAGCAAACTCGCCATGGACGATCCCGGGTTCGATTCGCTCCTCGTCCAGGCACGGGAGTCGTCCGAGCGCATGATCAGGAAGAGGCCTGACGATCCCTGGGGATACTTCTTTCTTGGAACAACGTTTGGATACGATGCGTATGCCCGTGTGTATCGGGGAGACTGGCTTGGTGGGACGATGAAAGGAATTTCGTCGGTGCGTGAATTCCGGAAAGCTGTGGAGAGGGATTCGTCGCTGTTCGACGCGTACGTGGGAATTGGGACTTACACCTACTGGAGGAGCAGGAAGACGGAATTCCTTCACTGGCTTCCTTTCGTTCCGGATGAAAGGGAGGAGGGCATCGCCTTCGTCTCGAAAACGGTGCAGTCAGGGGTCTATAACCGCTACACGGCCATCAGCGTCCTTGCCTCCATGTCACTGGATGCCGGAAGGGAATCAAGGGCGAAGGAACTGGCATCGGCAGGATTAGAACGGTATCCCCGGAACAGAACTTTTCTGTGGCTCCTGGGGGAAGCGGACATGAAGCTGGGTGATTACCCTGACGCGGTGCGAACGTATCGAAGACTGCTCTCCATTCTTAAGGATGGAAACGAAAGCAATGTCTATAACGAAGTAGTTTGTCTTCTGAACCTCGCAAAGTCTGATGCTGGGATCGGAGACTCCTCCCTGGCCATGATTCGCGCACAGCAGGCTGTCACCCTTGCGGAACATGGATTTCCCGCGCATCTCACGGACCGTGGGAGGGAAAAAGCGAACGAAGGCCGAAGGCTCGTGGAGATGCTTTCGCGTGCAACAGCCCTGAGCAAGGAATGATGAGGGTGCGAGCTTGACATTGACCCCCCGATGCGTATATTCATTGGACAATGCTGAACGGACAATACAAGAAGAAGCTGGATGACCTCCTGACTGTGTGCCGAAAGAACCTCAGAACAGTCAACGAGGATCTTATCACGCGTGCGTTCAAGATCAGTCTCGAGGCCCACAAGCACGATCTCCGCGCATCCGGCGAACCATATTTCCACCATCCGTATGAAGTGGCCATGATCGTCGCCAAGGAGATACCACTCGACGATATCTCCGTCGCGAGCGCCTTGCTCCATGATGTTGTGGAGGATACGGAATTCGATCTCAAGGATATCCGGGAGGAGTTCGGTGACGCAGTTGCAGACATTGTCGATGGAGCCACAAAGATTACCGATATCTTTCGAAGCCATGAAGTGACCCAGGCGGAGAGTTACCGCAAATTGCTCCTCTCCATGGTTGAGGATATTCGCGTCATGCTTATCAAGTTCGCCGATCGCCTTCACAACATGCGAACATTGGAATATCTCCCCACCGATAAACAAGTTCGCCTCGCCAGGGAAACGCTCGAGATCTATGCTCCCTTTGCGCATCGCTTCGGGCTTGCCCAGATCAAATGGGAGCTCGAAGATCTCTCCTTCAAGTTTCTCCATCGCGAAGAATATGGTCATATTGCGCGTCAACTCAAATCGCGACGTCGCGAGCGCGAACATTATATCAGGAAATTCCTCGTTCCCATCGAAAAGCGATTGAAGGAGGAAGGCCTCATGTACGAAGTGGAAGGGCGCCCGAAGCACCTCTTCAGCATCTACAATAAGATGGTGAAGCGGAGCAAGCCGTTTGAAGAGATTTACGATCTCTTTGCCGTCCGGTTTGTTGCCGAAACAAAGGATAATAACGATTGCTTCATCGTCTACGGGGTGATCTCAGAGATTTACAAGCCCCTTCCTGAACGTTTCAAGGATTATATCTCCCTTCCCAAGAAGAATGGCTATCAATCGATTCATACGACCGTTGTAGGTCCCGAAGGAAAGCTGGTCGAGATTCAAATCCGGACGCGCGCGATGCATGAAGTCGCGGAGAGGGGGGTCGCCGCACACTGGATGTACAAGGAAAACAAGTCGTCTCTGGACAAGGAGTTTGAAAGCTGGATCAATTGGGTTCGGGAAATCTTCGAGCAGAAAAGCGAAGATGCCCCGAAGGAATTGATGGAAAGCTTCAAGCTCAATTTGTACCAGGATGAAATTTACATCTTCACCCCGAAGGGGGACCTGAAGATTCTCCCCCGTCATTCAACCCCCGTTGATTTTGCGTTTGAAATTCATTCCAATGTGGGATCGCATTGCATCGGGGCGAAGGTCAATGGACGGATCGTTCCCCTGAACACCCTCCTCCGAAGCGGGGATCAGGTCGAAATTATCACGTCAAAAAACCAGACGGCCAATCCCGACTGGGATAAGTTTGTCGTGACGCATAAGGCCAAGTCACACATCCGAAAGTGGATTAAAGATGAATTGCGCCGAAAAGCCGAACGCGGAAAGGAGCTGTGGGAGAAGAAGCTCAAGCGTGAGAAGGTGCATCTCAACGAAGATGATCTTCTCAAATTCATTCACACGACGCTCAAAATTGACAACGTCCAGACCTTTTATCTTGGTCTCGAAGACCAGAAACTCGACCTCGATTCGATCATTCAACAGGTGATTCTCCGGTCAAAGCATCCGGTGGGCGAAGCGGTGAAGGAGACGGAAGAAGCACAGTCCATGTTCCGTAAATTCCTCCACACGGCAAGGGAGATCACCAGCGGCATTTCTATTCTCGGCTCGACAGATGCATTCCTGCATCAGTATGCAAAGTGTTGCAACCCAATTCCCGGCGATGACATCGTTGGGTTTGTGACAATCGGCGAGGGGATAAAAATTCATCGGAAGGACTGTAAGAACGTGATTTCGATGCGGATGGCGGAGAGCGAACGGTTGGTGGACGTGGGCTGGCCCCCCGTCAGTGGTGCCGACTTTATTGCCGCAGTCCGGGTTTCCGGGAAGGACAGGCCCGGCCTGCTCAGCGATGTGACCCATGCGATCTCCACGTATCAGAACACCAACATCCGGAGCGTGAATATCGACTCGCGTGGTTCCATGTTTGAAGGACAGATTATTCTCTTTGTCAAAAATACAGAACACCTCGCCCGCGTGTTGGAGAAGATCAAACGGGTGGAGGGGATTCTGGATGTCGAACGCTTCTTCGGATAACGCCACGGCATGGAAGAAAATAGCATTCCGAAAAGGATCATGGGAATCGACTTTGGCACACGCCGGGTCGGCATCGCTCTGAGTGACCCGCTGCAGATTATCGCCCAGTCATTGGAAACCATTGCAAACGCTGCCCCACTGATATCCCGGATCAGGGAGCTTGTTGAGCGGGAGGAAGTGGAATTAGTTGTTGTCGGAATGCCGTTCAATCTGAAAGGAGAAAAGGGGCAGAAGGGAGAGGAGGTCGAGAGGTTTATTCTTCAATTGAGAAGCCAACTTCCCGTTGAGGTTGTGACCTGGGACGAGCGCTTCACGAGCACGCTTGCACACTCGACGATGCTTCAGATGGGAACAAGGAAAAAGGAACGGCAGAGGGACAAAGGCCGGATTGACGCCATGGCGGCTGCGATTATGCTGCAAGGTTACCTGGACAGCAGAAAGAAGTCCCTCAGTTGCTGAACATTGACGCTTCCGACGAACCGAATCCTTCCGGTGCGAAACGACTGTTTCACTGGATGCGACGGCATTGGGTCCTGTCAATTCTCGCTCTCTTGTTCCTCTGGATTCTCCTTGAGGTGGCCTTCCTTCCTTTTGGAGAGATCACGGAACTGAAATCGGCTAACCCCGTCGGAACAGCCTTCATGCGTTTGCACCAGGAGCGGGCACACGAGGAGGGAACATCCTTCACCAGGAAATACCAATGGATACCGATCGGCCGGATGCCGAGCCATCTCGTCAATGCTGTTGTGGTCTCCGAGGACGGAACCTTCTGGTCCCACGAGGGGTTCGATTGGTTCGAGTTCCGTGCCTCCTTTGAACGGAATATTTCCGAGGGAAGAATCAGCAGGGGAGCAAGCACGATTACACAGCAATTGGTAAAAAACCTCTTCCTTTCTCCATCCAAAAATCCTTTGCGG
>DKJQ01000010.1 GCA_002454845.1 Ignavibacteria bacterium UBA6688 | reverse complement strand
CTTTTTTCATTTTTCATTTTACATTTTGCATTTATTTCCCTCCTCACCCTTTCTCCCCTACACCCCTGCACTTTGAATTATCTATGACATGTATAGCAATCAATGCTCGCCTTATTCTCGCGGTGGCAGTCAACGCACCAGCTCATATTGTTCACTTTGACGAACGGTTTCAACTCGACCATCGAGGCAACGTCGCCGTGACACACTTTACAGTCGACTCCCTTTGCAATATGGGGATAATGATTAAAATACACGAAATCCGCCATCGTGTTCACCTTCATCCACGGGATCGGTTCCTTTGCTTCCCAAGCCTGCCGGATCTTCATCACCTCGGGTTTGTTGGCGGCAACAAGTTGATGACAACCCATGCAGGTTTGCACCGATGGGATGTATGCGTTCGATCCCTTCCGGACCCCGCTATGGCAGTACTGGCAGTTGATCTGATAATCACCCGCATGGCGCGCGTGACTGAAGGCAATCGGCTGGCGCGGACCGGTGTCCTGGCGCTCGCATCCTGCCACCAGCGACGCCATGGACGCGACGATTACGAGGAGAGCATACAACGGGAGGAAGAAACGAACGGGACCTGATTTCATTTCTTTGGTTTCAATGCTTGTAGTTCGGAAGCACTCCATGGTGCGCGTGTGCCCAAATCCGCACGGAGCGTTTTCACCGCCTCGGACGTCACCTCCTTCGCGGCATTTCCCCACGAAGAGCGGATGTGCGTCACCACGGCGGCAATTTCATCGTCCGAGAGTTTATCGTGGAAGGGGGGCATCTTGTTGTTGTACGTCGTCCCTTTAACGGTCACGGGCCCTTCAAAGCCGAAGAGCACCACGCGCACAGGAGTTTCCGGATCATTCGTCACCCATTCCGATCCAACGAGGGGAGGATACTGTCCGGAAATGCCGATACCCGTGGCCTGGTGGCATGTCTGACAGACGGCGGCATAGACCTGGTCGCCTTTGACAACCCGCTTCACCGCTCCCCCCCCTTCAACCGCCGGCTGTTCTACCTCGTGGGCAAGCGTGGACCACGAGCCGCCATAGCGACCGAGGTAAAAACCCATGGCAAACAGGATCAGGACGCTGATGGCCCAGACCCACCATGGCGGAGGTTCGAATCCCTCCTCGGGCTCCTCCTCCTCCCGCGCGACAATGCGCTGGTGAATTTCATTCACATGCGTCGTATCAGTGTCGCGGAACTCACTTCCCGGAGAACCGGGAGATTGCGGCGAAGAGGAGTCTTGTGGTTTCTTGCTTTCGTCTGGCATCTTGTATCACATCCCTGGAGGAACCTTTTGCACTGGGAAAAAACTATTTTCTTCCCTTCTTTTCCTTCGTGCTCTTCGTGTTCGTGGAGAAACAAAACAAGGAGATTTCTAGTTTTCTTCCCTCGGAAATTCGAGCCTCATCAGCCGGTACTCCGCTTCCCATGGAACAACTGTAAAATGAGGCGAGAGCAAACGTGTATCTGACTCGTTTCCGTCGAGACGCACCTTCAGTGAATAAATCTTGAACGGCACGGTTTCGCTCTCATCCAACAGTTCCATCCTGCTCTCGAGAATTACCGACCCTGTCGCGACAAACCTCGAGCGTTGGAAATCGATCTGCCCCTCACCCCCGGCTGCCGCCCGGTCGAACTGCTCCCGCTGGCTTTGTCGTTCCTCGGGCTTCAACACGTTCCCTGCATACGTCAGCCGTTCCTCAAAACGCCCGGTTTTCTGGCTCTTCAGGAGGAAGTCTGCGTAGGTAACGGTGAGTTTGCTGTACGTTTCCCAATCCTTCTCCTGGATCGCCTCAAATGCCTTGTCCAGCAGGCGTTCCTCCGTGTCTGGACGTGAAGCGCATCCCCCAACGACGAACAGCACCAGAATGACGAAGGCGGCTATGAAGGTTTTAATGAGACCTCCCGTATCAGAGTGTGAAATTATCGTGACGTTGTCGTATCCGGCTTCCCTTGCGCAACGGGATAGGTTCGATCAAGACTCAGCAGGTATGCTGTGAGCGCGTTTGCTTCACGCCCCGCAACGACCACTTTTCCTTTCGGAGCGAATGAATCGGGAAGCACAAGCATCCGCTCATTCGGTCCCGCACTCAGTTTCTCCTCGAAGAGGTACGGGAACGGGGGCATGATCGAACCGGGGACGACGATACGCGGATTATAGAGATGGACCAGATGCCAATCCTCGCTCGGTTGACGTACGGCGATGTTCAGCAAATCCGGACCCGTCCGCATCGTGCCGAGAAGGTGGGGCTTGTCGAACACGTAGTCCACGGGAACAGAAGGACGTCCCCAGAAGCGCGCCTGGTCCGATCCGAACCCCTCGGGACGCGTCTGCTGGCTGTGACAGTACGTGCACCCTTCGCGAATGTAGATCGAACGGCCAAACAACTCCTCTGCCGTGTACCGCTGGAGGCCCTCCGGCGGCTGGATCTCCGAGATCATCGCGTCCGGAACACCAACGAGGGCCGCCCAGCCGAGCAAGAGGGTTGCCAGGATGCCCAGGAAAAAGACGAATGAGCGGATGAACATCATCGGCGTTTTCCCTCCGCCACTGGTGCTTCGATCGGGGCCGGTTCACGGAACAGAGCGGGCGCAAACCGCCGCGGGCCTGCCCGCTTAATGATCATGAAAAATTGATATGCAAAAATGAAATGCCCGACCATCATCAGAGTCCCGCCAATCGTACGACCCCAGAGCCATGGCTTGGTCGCGCGCACGACATCCATAAATGGGGTCGAAGCGTCGTTCAACTGCAGTCCCTGAATCCATCCTCCGACGCTGAGCGTCACCACGTACACCGCAATGCCGATCGCCGTCGACCAAAAATGAGCCTTGATGAGCTTCGGGTACGGCCATTCCCATTTGGCGAGCCGCGGCATGATATAGTACATGGCGCCGAACAGGATCATGGAGAGAAAGCCGTACACGCCCAGATGTGCGTGGCCGATGGTGTAGTGCGTGAAGTGGGCAACTTCCTGGAATGACCGAATCGATTCCAGCGAGCCCTGGAAACTCACCGCCGTGTAGCACATCGAGCCGAAGACGACAAACCGGAGGGTCGGACTGTATTTCAGCATCCGGAAGTGGTTGACTGTCGTCAGGTGGTGGTTGACCGCGACCGCCATCACTGGCACCACCATCATCACGCTGGCCACGATCGAAACCGTGATCATCCATGTGGGGATGGGACCGCCGACGAGATGATGCAGCCCGTTCCAGTTGTAGAAAAGTGCGAAGGCCCAGAAACCGAGCAATCCGAGATAGTAGCTGTAGATGGGGCGACCGATGACTTTGGGGATGAAGTAATACGCCCCTGCGAGTCCGATGGGAGTAAACCACACCGCGAGGGCGTTATGCCCGTACCACCAGTTCATCGCCCCCTGCACCACCCCCTGGTACATATCGAGGTTGGCGACAACGTACAGGAGCGGGAACCAGATCATGGATGCGAGGATGTACCAGAGGCTGACGTACAGGTGTTCCACCTGGCGGACGCGGAATGTCTGAAAAACGGACGCGGCAAAGAGAAGGAATGCAACGGCGATCATCCCGCCTGCAAATTTGGGGAACTCCAGCCATTCGAGCCCCTGGCTGTAGCCGGCAAGCACTGCGACCGTCCCGAAGAGAACACCGAGATTCCAAAGGATGGCGGAGAGATAATGGAGCCAGCCCCATTGCAGGGGAACACGACACAGGCGCGCCGTGAGCCAGACGATCATCCCGGCACCTGCCAGCGACGCCCATCCGTACATAATTGTGTTCAAATGCGCGGGGCGGATCCTGCCGAACGTGAGAACTGGGATATCACCGAGCCAATCAGGATAGGTAAACTTGAGAGAGGTCATCACGCCGAACAGAGTTCCAACGATCAACCAGAGAACGGCGCCGGCAAAGTAGACCACCGTGGGTGTCCGCGCAGAATCGTCGATGGCGATGCGGAGTTGTTCGTCCTGATGAACCGCTTCCTGCGAGGACGCGACTGGTTGCTGCTGGAATTCGGCATGGGAGGTCGCGATGTTCTTCGTCTTAGCGCGTGCCATGGCCGGCATTCTTTACTGGTGGAACGGTGGGATCGAACACCATGTCTTGCGGCCGGCCGACCGGTTCATCGTCGTCGAAGATGAGATAGGCCCCCTTGTTCAAATGTTCGATGGAAAACTGTTTTGTGCGAATGGCCCAGACGAAGGCTGCCAGCGCAAACGCGCCGGCAACGAGGGCAATGCCAATGACGATGAGTGCGGCAAACGGGATTGTCATTATCAGGGCTGAGAATGACGGTTGAGGAACTCTGAATTGCGCAACCGGTTGCAGCGGCCACGGTTGCGGTTCCATAATACGAAGCGATTGGAATTTCTGCAAGGTAATTCCTGAAATATTTCCATGCCGGTATCGGTTCTGAGAACCCATCTTCGTTCCTCATGACGCGATCATCGTTACCCCCGGAACGTTTCGCCTCTGGAACGATGCAAGGATTGAGAAACAGTACACCTTCACACGCCGCGCGGAGAAAGAGCGTTGCTTTCCTCCCAATCCCTTACTACGTTTATGACGAAACGTCGGACTCTTCTCAACTTCTTTCGGTTCCCCCCTTGGAGTACTGGCTCTCCTTTCTCGCAGGCGTGTTCGGCAGCATGCACTGCGTTGGCATGTGCGGCGTCATCGTGCTCGGGTATTCGACGCAAGGCATTGAAGCAAACCCATCCTTCTCCACTATGCTCTCATCACATTTGACGTACAATACCGGACGGGTGCTGGGGTACACGCTGGTGGGAGGCGTTCTTGGACTGGTGGGGGGAAGCTTGTCGAATCTCCAAACGATCGGCACATGGTTCTCCCTCGGTATGGGCGTACTCCTGGTCCTCTTCGGTGTGTTCGCTCTCAGGATTTTCCCGGCCTTGAGTTTCGCCGCGGAGCTTTCCTTCGGACGAGGAACACGGAACCTCCTCTTCAAACTCTACCAATCGACCTTCGGAAGGCTCATTGCCTTACAGGGGCTCGAATCAAAATTCTATATTGGATTGATGACCCCCCTTCTGCCATGCGGATTGCTCTATTCGATGTTTGTTCAGGCGGCAGGTTCGGGGAGCCTCGTGTCGGGAGGATTGACCATGATGCTCTTCGGCCTCGGGATTGTCCCGGCCCTTGTGGTGACGGGATTTGCAAGCTCGTACTTCGGGTACGGGCTACGGCGGTGGGGGGACAAACTCGCGGCAGTCACCATTATTCTCATGGGGTTGGGGATGGTCTGGCGCGCGTGGAATGCAGGGGCGATGATGGGACACCAGATGCACTGAAGTCCCGAAAGGCTCTATGAAGCCTTCACGCCTTCTTCGGGAGACGGTAGAGGGAGCTTCCGGACGCGAATACGTTCGATCACCATATCCTCCACAAGCTCAATGATGAATTCCGTCCCGTTCACGCGGATCACCTCTCCCTGTTTGGGGATATGCCCAAGCTGCTCCAGGAGGAACGCACCAATGGAGAGAATATCCTTCGGGGAAAGCTCCTGGTTGATCAGTTTTTCAACATCGTTGGTGGTCAGGCTGGCATCGACCAGATACTCATTCTCGCTGATCTTGGTAACCTCCGGTTGCTCCCGATCGAACTCGTCCTGGATATTGCCGACCAGCTCCTCGAGAACGTTTTCGAGCGTGATCAGCCCCGCCGTCCCGCCATACTCGTCCGCCAGAATCACCATGTGCGTCTTCTTCTGAAGGATCACCTCCAACACACGCTCCAGGTTGATCGTCTCCGGCATAAACGTCGCATCCCGAAGGACTGATTCGAGCGAAAAGCCCGGATCATGATCCCTGTTCTGCTTGAAAATATCCTTGGTATTGACGATGCCGATGATGTTGTCAATGGACTCGCGGTAGACCGGGTAGCGGGTAAACTTGTGGGCGCGCATCGTTTCAAGGTTCTTCGACGCCGGGGCGGCGATGGGCAGGGCGACGATTTCCATCCGTGAGACCATTGAATGGCGCGCCTGTTTTCTCCGGAAGTCCATGGCATTGAGGACGAGGTTCTTGCTCGCGATCGAGACGCGCTTCTCCTGGGCCAGTAACAGGCGCAGTTCCTCCTCCGAGTGCAGCAGCTCAGACTCGCTCACGACATGAAAACCGAACAGGCGAAGGATGCCGTTCGCCAGCGAGTTGAGCGACCAGATGATGGGTCTGAAGATTGCATAGAAGAATTTGAGAGGGGAAGCGATCCAGAGCGTTGTCTGCTGTGCCCGTTGAATGGCGAGGGACTTCGGAGCAAGCTCACCAAGAACGATATGGAGGAAGGTGATAATGGCAAAGGCCACACCAAAGGAAATTCCATGGATGATATCCTCGCTGGTGATGCCAAAGCTCTCGAGGATCGGCCGGATCTCGCTCGCGATGAGGGGCTCCCCGATCCATCCCAGTGCCAGGCTTGCCATGGTAATCCCCAACTGCGTGGCGGAGAGATAAGCGTCGAGATGGGTGATAATATCCCTGGCGATCTTCGCGCGCCAGTCACCCTTCATTGCCAGCGGGGCGATCTGCGTCATCCGGACCTTGACGATCGCAAACTCTGCCGCAACAAAGAAGCCGTTCAGAATAACAAAGAACATCACGATGAAGACGTCAAACAACCATGAAAACATACCACTCCAGATCCTTGTGACGGGATGACACAACAGTTCGGGATGAATATACCCTAATTTGAACTGGCGGTCAACGAAACGCGTGAAAAGGGGGCAATCCGCTTGAATTCAGGAGAATTTTTCCCGATTCTTTTCACCGACTCC
>DKJQ01000370.1 GCA_002454845.1 Ignavibacteria bacterium UBA6688 | reverse complement strand
ACAGGCAGAAAAAATCAGGAAAAGAGTACTTGAGATCATCTATTCAGCGAAATCGGGGCATACTGGAGGTTCGCTCTCTTCGATAAAAATTGAAACAGCTTTGTACTTTCATGTCATGAACATCGATCCCAAGAACGCAAGAATGGAGAACAGGGACCGTTTTATCCTGAGTAAAGGTCATAGTGTGGAAGCTCTCTATGCCGTACTGGCCGCTGCGGGATTCATTGACGATAAGGTATTGAATACCTATGGGCATTTTAATACGATACTCGCAGGTCATCCCACAAACAAAGTCCCTGGAGTAGAACTGAACAGTGGCGCGTTGGGTCATGGGCTTTCTTTTGGCGTAGGCTTGGCTAAGGCTGCCAAGATGGACAAGAAGACCTATCGCACCTATGTTCTCATGGGCGACGGCGAGCAAGGTGAGGGATCTGTTTACGAGGCAGCTATGTCGGCCAGCCATTATAAATTGGATAATTTCGTGGCCATTATCGACAGAAATGAGTTGCAGATCAGTGGTCGGACCGAGGACATCATGTCGTTAGAACCCATGCGCCAACGCTGGGAAGCGCTTGGCTGGGAGGTACGAGAGATCGACGGAAACAATATGGAGGCCCTGGTCAATACTTTTGACAGCCTGAGCTACGATAGTGGCAAGCCCACATTGATTATTGCATACACCACCAAGGGATTCGGCATCTCCTACATGGAAAAAATTGCCAAATGGCACCACGGAGCGCCGAACGAAGAGGAATTTGCCGAAGCAATGGCCGAAATTGACGATAGAATAGAAGACCTTAAGAAATCACTATGAGTCCGCAAGATCCGAATACCATTCCTTGCCGGAAGATGTTCACGAACACGTTGTTGGCTCTGGCCAAACAAGATCGGGATATTGTTGTGGTTACGACAGATGCCCGTGGTTCTGTAACCCTGGACAGTTTTGCCAAAGAGTTGCCTGACCAGTTCGTGGAAATGGGGATTGCCGAGCAGAATGCGGTGGGCGTGGGGGCCGGATTGGCTTCGGCCGGGAAAAAGACGTTTGTGTGCGGTCCGGCGTGCTTTTATGTGGCCCGGAGTCTTGAACAGGTGAAGGTGGATGTCGCCTACTCCCAAAATCCCGTCAAGATCATAGGCGTGAGCGGCGGTGTCAGCTATGGCGCTTTGGGCTTTTCACATCACAGTCTGCATGATATTGCCGTGCTCAGAACGTTCCCGGGCCTCCACATTGTGCTGCCGTGTGATATTTACCAAACAAAAAAACTGGTGGAGGAATTAGTAAATTATCCTTATCCAGTATATGTCCGGTTGGGACGCAACGCTGTCCCAAACGTCTATGATAGCGACAATGTTGAATTCAAAATAGGCAAAGCAAATCTGTTACTCGAAGGAAGCGACCTGACCCTCATCGGGACCGGGGAAACAGTTCATCATTGCGTACGGGCGGGGAAGGAACTTCACTCCCGGGGCATCGGGGCCCGCGTGATCGATATGCATACACTGAAGCCGATAGACAAACACATCGTGGAAAAAGCCGCAAAGGAAACTCCCTTCATCATTACAGTAGAAGAGCACAGCATCTCTGGTGGCCTGGGTGGGTCCGTCGCTGAGATCGTATCACAAGTACATCCCGTTCCAGTTCGAATCCTGGGTATTCCGGACGAAAGCCCGGTGCATGGAACTTCAGTTGAAATTTTCAAACATTACGGTATCGACAGCGAAGGAATTGTGGAAGCGGCATTAGAGTCCATCACCATTCAGCACGGAAAACCGCAGGAGATTGTGCACGCATAGGGGCTGTTCAGCGTGAGAACCGCACCGCGGACAAACCTGCTGTGAGAGATTGAGTCCATACCTGTTTTGAAAACACCTCTTTGACGCCTTCGTACATCCTGCTCCTGGCGTGTCCAGAAATTCGGAACCGCAATGAAATACACATTGGCCATTGATCAGAGTACTTCGGCCACAAAGTCAATGTTATTCAACGGGGGAGCGGTTCTCATCGACCGTGTATCCGTCGAACACAGGCAGTTCTATCCACAACCTGGATGGGTAGAACATGACCCCGAAGAAATCATTCGCAACACCTACAAATCCGTTCAGCTCCTGCTGGCAAAAAGCAATGTGTCACCCTCCGATATCGTATCACTGGCGATAACCAACCAGCGCGAAACCGTTATGGTTTGGGATAGGCGGACGGGCAAGCCGGTGTACAATGCCATCGTCTGGCAATGCAACCGCGGAGCCAAATTGTGCGAGGAACTCATTGCCGGGGGCCACGAGCCCACCGTCAAGAGGAAAACGGGCCTGGTTCTTGATCCATACTTTTCCGCCAGCGGTGTGAAGTGGATCCTTGATAACGTGCAGGGAGCCTCCCAGGCTGCCCGCGACGGTCATCTGTTGATGGGGACCATGGATAGCTGGCTCGTCTGGAACCTCACGGTCGGAAAAGTGCACGCCACCGACTACACCAACGCATCGCGTACTCTCCTTTTCAATATTCACTCATTGGATTGGGATAAGGAGTTAACGGATCTTTTCACAATTCCCCCTCCCATGCTGCCGAAAGCTCTGCCAAGCGATGGAACATTCGGAACCACCACCATCAACGGCCTCCTCCCTGAAATTCCCATCGCCGGGGTCCTGGGCGATTCGCACGGCGCCCTCGTTGGTCAGATGTGTTTCTCCAGCGGAATGGGCAAGGCGACCTACGGAACCGGATCCTCCATCATGGTCAATATCGGGGACAAGGCGCTACCTCCTCCGCGCGGGTTGGTGACATCCATCGGCTTTGCGGCAAGGGGAGAAGTCTTTTTCGTCTTCGAAGGGAACATTCATTGCACCGGAGCTACCATCAAGTGGATGCAGGATGAACTTGAGCTCATTCACTCCGCTGCCGAAACAGAAGCCCTCGCGAAATCGGTTGAAGGAACAGATGGGGTGTACCTTGTTCCTGCGTTTGCAGGTTTGGGCGCGCCATGGTGGGATCATGCGGCCAAGGCACTGATCTGCGGCATGAATCGCGGGACGAGAAAGGCCCATATTATCCGGGCAGCCCTCGAAGCTATTGCTTACCAGGTCAAAGACTTGTTATCGGTTATACAACAATCCGGCATTGAAATTCGTGAACTGCGGGTGGATGGCGGACCCGTCAGGAACAATTTCCTGATGCAATTTCAATCGGATATTCTGCAGATCCGGATCATCCGGAGTGCCATCGAGGAGGCTTCTGCACTGGGAGCAATCGTGATGAACGGGTTTGCCCTGGGCAAGTGGGCCGACTTCAAGGAGGTAACAGCCCTGAGACCCCAGGACAATCCCATTCTCCCCACCATGCCGCCGGCTCAGGTTGATGCTCTCTACGAAGGATGGAAAACGGCTGTACAGCGGGCACTGTTCAAGTGAATGAAGCCATGGCCGGAATAACCCGGCTTCGATACGCTTCCCCATCAACGACCGCTTCGCATTGAAACGAACTAAACAACCCAACACTTCTGACGATCGATTCGTGAACTCCCTTATTGTGAAACTAACACTACCAACAGTGATGAACATGAAAACTCTCCTTCCCCTCCTGCTGATGTTTGCATCCATGATGCTCTTCGTATCCTGCAACTCGGGACGAACGACGGACAAGGCCCGCGTTGCCGTTGTCATTTCAACTCTCAACAATCCCTGGTTTGTTGTGCTTGCTGACGCAGCCAAAAAGCGGGCAGAAGAGCTCGGTTACGATGCGGTCGTATTTGATTCGCAAAACAATCCCTCAAAGGAAACGGAGCACTTCGACAATATTATCACTTCAAACTACAAGGCTATTCTCTTCAACCCGACGGATGCCAAGGGGTCTGTCGCGAATGTCAAAGCTGCTAAAGAAGCGGGCATACCTGTTTTTTGCATGGACCGCGAAATTGATGTGAAAGACCTGGCCGTTTCTCAGATTCTTTCCGACAATTACTCCGGCTGCGTGCTCCTGGGACAGGATTTTGTCAAGAGGCTCAAGGGAAAGGGCACGTACGTCGAACTGCTCGGTATCGTCGGCGACAACAATACCTGGAATCGCTCCAGGGGTTTCCACAGCGTTGTTGATACCTATCCCGACCTGAAAATGGTGGCACAGCAAAGCGGCGAGTTCGACCGTAACAAAGCCATGGAGGTCATGGAGTCGATGCTTCAGGCACATCCCGGGATCAACGCTGTCTTCTGCGGCAACGATGCAATGGCCATGGGCGCGTACCAAGCTGTCCTGGCTGCGGGAAAAGCAGACAAGATCTTGATTTACGGCTTTGATGGTGCTGCCGACGTGGTCGATGCCATCCGGGATGGTAAAATCGTGGCTACCGGTATGCAGTTTCCCAAAACAATGGCAAAGACCGCCGCTGAATACGCAGACAGGCACATCAAGGGCGAACGCGATTTCCAACAAAAGGTTCCCGTCGCGGTTGAACTGGTCACAAAAGAGAATGTGGACAAATACGTGTCCTATGGAAAAGCAGAGTAATCACCCGCCGCGCAGATCCCGGGACGGCAGGCTCTCTACGTTGATTCTTTTCGGGCTCTGATGAGTGCTTCGAAAAAATATATCCTCCTCCCCGTTCTTCTCATGGTGATCGCTGCTGGTGTTTGGAGTTCCGTGTATTTCGAACCGCTTGACACGCGAAAAGACAAGGAACGGATCGAGAGTTTTAATCCCAGGGAGATGGTCGATTACTTCTGGAAGCACAAGTTGGATGAGGTGCTTGAGACGGCCATCGACCTGTCGTTATTTGATTCTCTGTTGAAAGCGAGCCCCGCTATACTCATGGAACAACATGGGAAATCCGTCGGAGTCACATCCCGGCGCAGCTTCCTCGTAAAGGGGTTTGCCCGAAGCGTCGGATCAGGAGTTGAAAACATTCCTGCCACCCTCCCGGGAGGGTTCGTTCGATACAGCCTTCTGATGAAGAATGTCTTTGGCAATGCCGCCAGGAATGCAACAGACTTTTTCCATGTCGATGATTTCGAGAACACAATGGATTTCAATGCTGTGGCAACGGAACTCAATTCGTTGATCTTGCAAGAAGTCATCGCCCACAAGCTCGATTCCATACCCCATGGTGTGAGCCTGAGATTCTTTGGTGCCGTGGAGGTCAACTCGGAAGAAATCCAAGCAGAAATGGAAATAGTCCCTCTGAGGCTTGAGATAACGCCATGACGACAGGCAGGCCGAATGCGGTAATCATGGAAGCCCGGGAAATTTCCAAGCAGTTCCCGGGTGTTTTAGCGCTCAACAAGGTGAACTTCAATATCTACGCCGGGAAGGTGAATGCTCTCGTCGGCGAGAATGGCGCAGGGAAATCCACGCTGATGAACATTCTTTCCGGTGTGTATACCGAATACGAAGGAGAACTTCTTCTTGGCGGCCAGAAGGTAGCCTTCAGGGACACCACCGATGCACGGAGTGCCGGGATTTCTATGATCCACCAGGAGCTGCAATTGGTCCCCTATCTCTCCATCGCCGAGAACATGTTTCTGGGGCGCGAGCCGCTGACCCGCGTCGGGCTGATCGACGAAAAGAAGATGCGACAGGACGCGACGGTCGTGATCCGGAAGCTGGGATATGACGCCGACGTGCGGCAAAACGTCTCGTCCCTTCGTGTCGGTCAGCAACAAATTGTGGAGATTGCCAAGGCTTTGACGCTGGAGGTCCGCGTGCTCATCATGGATGAGCCGACATCGGCTCTTTCCGCGAGCGAGACGAGCTTTCTCTTCGGCCTTATCCGGTCCCTTGCGGCCCAAGGAATGGCAATCGTCTATATCACCCATAAAATGGACGAGCTCGCCCGATTGGCCGATACCGTGACCGTCTTACGGGATGGGTGTCATGTGAGCGAGTCAGCCGCAAACAATGTGACGCTCGATCAAATTGTCAGGCTCATGGTAGGGCGTGATGTGAGGGATTTCTTTGTGAAGAGAGACCATGCGAAGGGACCCGTCAAGCTCCGGGCCGAGGGGATATCCCTTCCGAAACCGGGACAAAGTGGAAGGTTCTTGCTCAACGATATATCGTTCTGCGTGCACGCATCCGAAGTGCTCGGCATCTATGGGTTAATGGGATCCGGCCGGACTGAATTACTGGAAACCTTATTTGGCTTGCACGCGTCCACCTGTACCGGGAAGCTTTCCATCGAAGAAACACTGGTCAGTATCCTTGGTCCGGCTGACGCCATGAACGCCGCAGGCATCGCGCTCATTCCCGAGGATCGCAAGAGCGACGGATTGATTTTGAACATGGACATTGCAAAGAATATCAGTCTTGCATCCCTTGGCAGTGTTTTGAAAGCCGGATTGTTGAGTGAACAACGTGAACAGGTTCAAGCCGATGCCTACCGTGAAAAACTGAGCATTAAATCCTATTCCTCGCGCCAGGAAGTAAAGAAGCTGAGCGGGGGGAACCAGCAAAAGGTCGTGTTATCGAAATGGTTGTTAACGCATCCGAGGATCATGTTGCTCGATGAGCCAACCCGCGGCATCGATATCAATGCCAAGAATGAAATCTACCGGCTTATAGATGATCTGGCTTCTCAGGGCATGGCCATCATCGTGGTTTCATCCGAATTTCCGGAGATTATGGCAATCTCAGATCGCATTGTAACATTATGTGAAGGCCGGTTGTCGGGGGAATTCAGTCGGGATGAATTTAAGGAAGAAACGATCTTAAGAGCAGCGTTGCCGGGAAATTGACAGGATAGCGTGGAAAGACCTAAAGTCGATATTGCCATACTTCAGCCTCTCGTCGCCTTGACGTTGATGATGCTCGCGATGACGATCCTGTCGGAAAACTTTGCCACCCAGGACAACTTGTTCAATGTTGCCCGGCAAATATCGGTCAACCTCTGCATCTCGATCGGGATGACGATGGTCATCCTGACGGGAGGCATCGATCTTTCGGTCGGTTCCATCCTTGCGTTTACCGGTGCCATTGCCGCGGGCCTCCTGAAAAACGGTATCGAATGGGAGGGGGCGAACCTCTATATAGGATTTACAATTCTTGGTGCAACGGTGGCAGCTCTGGCAAGCGGCGCTCTCATGGGTTGGTTCAACGGATGGATGATAACCAGGTTTAAGGTGCCCCCCTTCGTGGCAACCTTGGGCATGCTGACCATTGCCCGTGGGGCCACCATGCTTTACACCAAGGGATTTCCCATCACTCAGCTAGGGGATAATTTCAACTATCTTGGAACCGGTTGGTTTTTGGGGATGCCCATGCCGGTATGGATTTCGTTAGCCGTTATTGCCATCTCGGCATTCTTCATGAGGAAGACCCGGACCGGAAGACATATCTATGCCATCGGGGGTAATGAACGTGCCGCACTCCTCTCCGGCGTGGATGTCAAGAGGGTCAAGGTCTTTGTCTACACGATTGCCGGTGTGCTCTCAGGAGTAGCCGGCTTGCTTGTCACCGCCCGCCTCGATTCAGCGCAACCCAATGCGGGGCTCGGGTACGAACTCGACTCGATCGCCGCGGTGGTCATCGGGGGTACATCGTTGAGTGGGGGCAATGGGTCGATTATGGGCACGGTCATTGGGGCTGTGATCATCGGAGTGCTCAATAACGGGTTGGTGCTTATGAATGTATCCCCCTTTTGGCAACAGGTCATCAAGGGCTCGGTGATCTTGTTGGCCGTGATCATCGACCGAAGTCAAAGAAAAGATTGAAACTCTCCCCCTCACAACGATACTTCTCTCAACCCCTTCCCACAAAACCATGGCCTATAAACAGAAACTAACCTTCGGGATCATTGTAGCGACCCGCAATATCTTCAATTTCCAGTTGGCCCAGGAGGGCCGAAGGAAAATTCTTGCCGAACTCGACAAGCTGGGTTACGGGACCGTTATTCTGCCGGTCGACGCAACTCCCACTGGAGCAATCGAGTCTCTTCAAGATGCCCGGGCATG
>DKJQ01000094.1 GCA_002454845.1 Ignavibacteria bacterium UBA6688 | reverse complement strand
GTCTCGTAAGCATATTGTTCCGCCGTTCCGACATGCTGTTGAACCCACGCGTCGGAGTGCCACCACTTGTTGAAACTCCTCTGCTTTGCCTGCTGCTTCTCGGGGGGCTTGACCCATCCGTAGTGATAAATGGTCGCATCAACCGGCTTGACCCGCATTTTTCTGCCACCGATGCGGAACCCCTGGGCATCCCCCCAGGAGCGGACGCCGATGCCGGTTCGCACTACGCGAACTTCGTTTCGATACCACTCACGGGAAGCACCAACCAATCCATAGCTTCCGTAGAAGTGTTTGTAGGAACAAAGAAGGCCTTCGACACGCTTATCCTGAAGGTGGGTCTCCATCGCCCGACGGATCGCGGGGTAATCGTTCTCGTGGAGAACTTCGTCTGCCTGAAGGTAGATCGCCCAATCCCCCTTTGCATGATCGAGGGCGATATTTGTTTGTTGAGCCAGAATCGCTCCACCCGATCTGAGATGTTCATCCCAGACTGTTTCAACCAGGTTGATTTTTTGGGATGTGAAAGATTGGAGTTTCTCGAGTGTCTCGTCATCGGATTTGCCGACCGCTACGACAACTTCATCACAGAGTGGCAGGAGGGAGGAAAGGGATTCAAGAAAGGGGTAATCGAAAAGAAGGGCGTTTCGTACAAACGTAAAGCCGCTGACCTTCATAGTGGGGGATAGTGCCTCATTCATGCCGAAAGAAGTTACACAGAGGTACACGGGGGGGTCACGGAGGGACACTGAGAATATATATTCATGTTCCTCTGCGAACCTCTGTGCTTCTCAGTGGATCTCCGTGTTATGCTTTTGATGTTTCAGTAAGGTTAATTCTGAGTGTCAGGTCTTTTACGGAATTCCTCGTACGACATCTTCTCGTAATGCTCTTCGCCGATGAAGGTCAGGATGTGCGAAAATTCCTCGCCGGCCACATATCCCGGAAGTGTAGTGATGAGCCGGGCATCGGATGTGAAAAATACAGTTGTCGGGTAACCGGTCACACCCAGCGACCGCGCTAATTCCGATTGGCTCATCGTCGACCCGTTGAAAGTCACCTTATTGCTCGATTCTGCATTCAGCTTGATTGCAACGAATTCCTTGTTCAGGATCTTCACCACCCCCTCGTGCGTATACACTTCTTTATCCATCTTCTTGCACCATCCGCACCAGTCGGTATAGACATCCACAACAATGGTCTTGTTCTTTTGTTTTGCCGCGGCAACGCCTTGTTCAAGCGGCATCCATTCCAATCCGGCCTCGGTCACTCCAAACTCCTTGGATTCGCCTATGAAAAGAACGGCGCCATACCCGACGAGGGCGAGAGCTATGAGGGCTGTTATCAGTTTCATGCGTGGATCCTCCGAACCCAAAATATCATAATTCGGGATAAACCACAACCGGCCCTGCAGGTCCATTCAGGAGTGAAGCGTGCTGGATGACGGGTTTCTTCATGAAAGCGGCGTAGCGGCGACTGTCGAACACCGGGGACCAGTCAGGTGGCCTTACCTCGTCCGCTGTGACCCATTCATATCGGATGAACTTATCCTTCTCAACGATAAGAAGAACGTCCTCCGTTTCTCCAACAACCTCACTCGTCAGCCAGGAGCGGAATTCAGCCCGATCCTTGGGCGGGATGACCCGGCGGAACGTAATGTCATCGCGCCAGTCGATGTCGAGTCCCTCGAGATAGTACGTGAGTTGGGGATTCCGTTCATATCCGGCCACCACAATGCCCGAGAGATCGGTCTCGTCCACAAGCTCAGCCAGTTCCGTCGCCCCATCTTTGAAGCGGACCGTGTCAAGGATAAAGACATCGTAACAGCACAGGAGCAGGGAGGGGACGAGTATCAGTGGGAGCAGGAAGCGACGAACCGGGTCAAGGAAAGGTCTGCGGAGATCGAGCGCGGTCACGAGAAGGATGAGCGCGAGAATTCCGACAAGAGGAGTTACAAGGTAAAGATCCGCTGCCGATGGGAATGTGAACCGGGCGATTGAGCCTGCCACGGATTTTATCCCATTCCGCCAAACCTGGCTTGCGGCCCAGGCGAGTGAAAGGGCTGTGCCTGCAAGGAGAAGGGAGAATGTTCTGCGCGATGATGTTCCCCGTACACATTCATGGATTTGGTGCGCCGCGATCAACGAGACCGGCACGAGCATGGGGAGGAGATACACTGCAAGCTTCGTGCGTATCGTCGAGAAAACGATGAAGAAGACCAAAAACCAAAGCCCCATGAACCACCACTCAGCCTCGCGGGAGCGGATGGTTTTGAGCAAACCGAACCCGAAAAAGAAAACGCCGGCTGGAAAAAGAACCAACAACTGGTTGAAGTAATAAAACACTTCAAGCGGTTTGACATTCCCTTCGATGCCCGAAACGCTCCGCTCCACCAGTGAAGAGGCGTTGAGGAAGAAGAAGATATCCCCGTCGCCATGCGTTACGGTCATGAAAACGTGCCAGGGGGCTGCAACGAGAATTGTTCCGAGCAGGAGGAGTCCCAATTGCATCCCGCGTTCCCGGCGCGCCTTGCGGTGAGTGACGATCCAGAGGAGGTAGGCGAGCGGTATTCCCCATCCCACAAATAACTTTGTCATCAGCGCCGCTCCCGTGATCATACCTGCAACAATCGCAAGCGTCCGGCTCTTCCTTCTGTTGGAAATGAGTAAACACAGGACGGCGAGGGAGAGGAACAATGTCAGTGTGGAATCGAACTGTCCCTGCCGGGAGAAAAAGAGAACGAAAGGATTGAGTCCGAACAGGAGCGCCGCAAGAAAGCCGACTGATCGATTTGAAAGTTCCCTTCCGAGAAAGTACACGACAGAGAGTGTGAGGATTCCCGATACTGCTGAAAAGAAGCGGACCGAAAACTCAGTGACGTCAAAGATTGAAAAGGAAATCGCCGTGAGCCAGACATACAGGGGAGGATGGAGGGCGGAGTAGAGTCCATCGATGGCAAACTCAGCCTGGTCCACCCAGCTTCCGAAAACCAAAACTCCCTCGGCCCGGACTGCATAAAGCGCCTCATCCCAGGCCTGAAGATCCGTGAAGCCGAGATTGACGAACCGCAGCAGGCCCGCGATGGTGATGACCGCAAGGTGGAGTCGCTGTTCGGCTGTTTCTGAAAGCTTGCTAAGCATTCATCACCGTGATTGCCTCGTAAATCCAAACGGCGAGGCAGAGAAGGAGACTGACTCCGGCAAACGCCTTCGAGGGGAATGAAAGGTTGCGCCACGCTTCCCGGGCATTCGAAAGAAAGAATGCAGCAGAGATGATGAGGAATGGCATCAGGGGAAAATGAAACCTGCTGCCGCCGAAGGTTATTGCGTGCGTTGCGATCCAGGTCAGGAACACGATCAGAATAAGCCACCAAAGCCGTCCCTTGGGGAAGCTGAAGAATCCTGGAATTCCCAACAGGACGATCAGCATCGAAGGGACATTCATGAGAAGGATGAGTCCCAACGGGATCGCCGCGTACTTTTCAGCATAACGGATTGACGCGGTCTCAGGATCGTCGTGGAAGCTCCAGACAAGCAGTCCTCCCTCACTGGAAAGAAGATGCCCGATTTTTTTTGCCCCATTGATAATAAACCGTCCCGGCTCATCAAGAATATACCACACAGCGTATCTGGTTGCCATTCCGTCGACCTCAACTTCGTTTGCGGCTCTGGCGATCGCCTCCGGCGGAAAGTTGATGGCATACGCCCCCGTCGTGTTCGGATTGTTCCCGATGAGGAGATTGATCCCTCCGTTCGTGGAAAGGGATGGAGTATCGAGTTGGACGTAGTTGCGGAGCAGCCATGGGAGCGTAACCAGAAGAACACCGATTGACACCATCCCGACCTGCCGGCGATTGATCTTGAGCCTCTGGGCCATGAATCCGGCTCCAAGGAGGAAGAGGATGACATTTGGCTTGATCAGGAGTAGTACTCCCAGAATGAGACCAGTCAGGAACAACGTCTGGGGCGGTCTGTCATCGATGGTTGTGAGGAAGTACATCCCACCCACAAGCAGAAACGTGAAAAGCGTTTCTGACATCAGGAAATTGGCATACAGCATGGCGGGAGGGAAGAATGCCCATGCTCCGGCCGTAAGGAGCCTGATATGGAGGCTGAATCCTTCGAGGAGTAAGAAAAGCAGCAGGGCAATTGCGATGTCCAGCAAGACTTGAAGGTACTTCACCATCAACGGACTGTATTTCAGGGTGTAGAGAGCTGCAACGAACGCAGGGTACCCGACGGGCCGGTAGGCGGTCGGTGTTTTGTCATAGGTGTACGATCCCTGGGTTGAGAGGTTGTAGGCAAGCTGATTATACTCGCGCTCGTCGGAAATCAGGGGGCGTTGATGGAACGAAACGACCAGCGTCCGGAGGATCAAACCGGCAGCAAGAATGATCAGGAGGGATTGTGGGAGTGAACGCACTTTAGTGGCTTGTGGGAAAAAGAGAGACTTTGATGAGCCACAAAGGCACCAAGGCACTAAGATGTGTCGGGGAAAACCAGGCACGTGAAACGAATATACCCTTTGTGTCTTCGTGTCTTAGTGGCAAAGTTGTTTTTCAGCTTTCACTTAGAGAATATGGTGCTCACGGTAGAGTTTCATGAGGCGTGAGTGGACGGCATCGTACGAATGATACTTCTCAACCCACAATCTGCCCTTCATCTTTTGTCCCGTTCGCACTGAGGGACTGTCGATGACGTCGACCAGCGTTTGGAACAATGTCTTTTCCGTTGCAAGGATGAAGGGATTGTCGGTGAGCCATGAACTGTAGTCCTCAGTCATTTCCGTGATCGTTGGGATGCCCATGGCCAGTGTTTCCAGGGAGTTGCGTCCATATCCGGTCCCTCCCAGGTTTCCCACCTGCTCGATGGCGATATCGCAGGTCGACTTGATGCGAATGACTTCATCGTGTGGCGTGTTTTCGACGAGCACGAAGTCAACATCGCGGACCTTTTTTACTTTTTCGATGATGGGAAGAATAAGGTCCGTTCCCTTGGCACTTCTGTTGGTGGGGGAGTGGATGATGCGGAGACGCTTGTTCTCTTCGGTCCGGACCTTGAATGGAGTGACATCGAAAGGAATATAAAGATAATGGATGTTCGGATGCCGGAGGAGGTGGTCGCTCTCATTGGTCAGGTTGAGGTCGCTGAGCTCATTCATGACCGGGTCGATCCCCCGTACGCGCAAATCGCTCCCCATATAATGGCAGACGATCTTTTTGCCTTCTTTCTTCCAGCGTTTGGCAAGCCTTGAATCGCGAAAGAAATCGAGTCCCCCATCGTAATGGATGATGGTGAACTTGTCGAGATTGAATTTCTTCACTCCCTCGTAAACAGTTGTTTCCCGCCGCGTATCGTCCCAATGGAAGTACATGGTTTCGAAAGCATTCTTCGGCCGGCGGATGGGGAGAAAGGACTCTGGTTGTTGCGCGGAGGCGCGGAGGGCCCGGCCGAGCGCGTTTTGTTTGAACGACCGCCACAGCATCGCGGCCGTATTACGGGGGAGGGGGAGGTCCAGGCAAATGTCCTCAGGGAAGGTAAGGGGGCTCCGATGAAGGGTGACGAGACGCGCGTTTGCTCCCCCGCGTCGCTGCATCTCCATCATACTATAGGGAACGCCGGCAACGTTAATGGGGGCGACGTGAAGGACGTCCATGGGGTTAGAAGTGGCTCAGTGAAAAAGAAAACCGCAGACCCGCCTGCATTCCGAAGGGATTTCGGCGGGCAGGGATCGCAAAGACTGAATCGCAAAGTGCGCAAAGCGAATCACACCAAAACACAACGTCTCTCCAGTACAAAATCTTCTCTGCGTGCTTTGTCGCTTTTCTTCCCGACTTTTGCGGTTCATTCTTACCTGTTGGAATGGTTCAACGGATTGTTAAATGAACCGCTTATAGAACGTACTCCGCAGGA
>DKJQ01000174.1 GCA_002454845.1 Ignavibacteria bacterium UBA6688 | reverse complement strand
ATCAGGCCCGCGCCGTTGACAAGAAGCTTTCCGCAGGCACGGCAGGCCCCCTGGCGGGGATGGTCATGACGATCAAAGATGTACTCTGCCTGGCAGGTGAAAGAGTCACGTGCGGCTCGAAGATTCTCGAGAACTTTGTTTCTCCCTACGATGCCACCGTTGTTGCACGGCTCCGCGCGGCCGATGCCATTCTTCTCGGCAAGACGAATATGGATGAGTTCGCAATGGGCTCCTCCACGGAGAACTCCGCGTTTGGCCGCGTCAAGCTTCCCCAGGATGAATCCCGCGTCCCTGGCGGATCGAGCGGAGGATCGGCGGTCGCCGTGAAGGCCGGGATCTCGACCACCTCCCTGGGGTCGGATACAGGCGGTTCCATCCGCCAACCGGCAGCCTTTACCGGTGTTGTCGGGTTGAAGCCGACGTACGGGCGCGTCTCACGGTTTGGATTGGTCGCGTTTGCTTCCTCATTCGACTCCATCGGTCCCTTTGCACTGAATACCAGGGATGCCGCCCGTGTTCTGGGCGTGATTGCGGGACACGATCCGGCAGATTCAACCTCCGTCAACATCCCGGTTCCCGATTACAGCGCTTCCCTGAACAGGGAGGTGAAAGGACTGCGGATAGGGATACCGGGGGAGTATTTCACGGACGCACTCGATCCGGAGATCCGCGCCGCGATTGAACGAAAACTCGATACCCTTCGTTCTCAGGGCGCTATCGTCCGGGAAGTCAGTCTGCCGCACACGGAGTACACGATCGCCACCTATTACATTCTGGCAACGGCCGAGGCCTCCTCCAACCTCGCGCGCTATGACGGAGTAAGGTACGGCTTCCGTGCAGAGGGGGCGAAGGATCTGACAGAGATGTACGTGAAATCCCGCAGTCTGGGTTTCGGCCCGGAGGTGAAGCGCAGGATCATGCTCGGCACGTATGTCCTTTCGGCGGGTTACTACGACGCGTATTATCGGAAGGGACAAAAAGTGCGGCGCCTGATCCAAAACGATTTTTTCGAGGCTTTCAAGAATGTCGATTGCCTGATCACCCCGACAACGCCGAGTACGTCCTTCCGTGCCGGTGAAAAGTCGAGCGATCCGCTGCAAATGTACCTGTCGGATGTTTTTACCACATCCGCGAATCTGGCGGGCATCCCCGGTATCAGCATCCCGTGTGGAACGGACAAGAAAGGTCTTCCCATCGGTCTGCAAATTCTCGGGAGACAGTTCGATGAAACGACCGTTCTCAAGGTTGCAGACTTCCTGGAAACAATCCACTAACAGTTGAACGCTTTACACTGAGAGTTACTTCCATGAGCGTACTCGTCAATAGCAACACACGGCTCGTCGTGCAAGGCATCACCGGCGGCGAGGGGACCTTTCATACGAAACAGATGATCGAATACGGTACCAACGTCGTCGCAGGCGTCACTCCCGGAAAGGGAGGGACGATGTACCAGGGGAACGAAAAGGACAAGCTCCCCCGCCCGGTTCCGGTTTATAACACCGTAAGCGAGGCTGTGATGAAGGAGAAAGCAAACGTTTCGATTATTTTTGTCCCGGCCGCTTTCGCCGCGGATGCTATCATGGAGGCAGCCGATGCGGGTGTGGCGTTGGTAGTGACCATCACCGAGGGCATCCCGGCCAACGATATGGTTAAAGTATATGAATACCTGAAGGTGAAAGGGGTCCGGATGATCGGCCCGAACTGTCCCGGCATCATCACACCCGGTGAGGCGAAAATCGGCATCATGCCGGGCTTCATCCATAAGCCGGGACGCGTTGGATTGATCTCGAGGAGCGGAACCTTGACCTACGAAGCGGTCTGGCAGCTGACGGAGCGCGGCATCGGGCAATCGACGTGCATCGGCATTGGCGGCGACCCGGTGATCGGAACACGGTTCATCGATGCAGTGAAGCTCTTTAACGAAGATCCTGACACCGATGCCATCATCATGATCGGCGAAATCGGCGGAACGGCCGAGGAGGAAGCTGCCGAGTACATTAAGAAATATGTCAAGAAGCCGGTGGTTGGGTTCATCGCAGGGCAGACGGCGCCTCCGGGGCGTCGGATGGGACATGCCGGGGCGATCATCTCCGGGGGCAAGGGGACCGCTGCGGAGAAATTTGAAGCCATGCGGGTTGCCGGTATCCACGTCGTTGAAAGTCCCGCCCTCATCGGCGAAACGATGGAGCGGGTGTTGAAGGCCTCCAAAAAGGGGAGATCCTCCCGCGGAAAAATGAAGCTTGGTGCTTCAAAAAACGTAAAAAAGGCTTCCGCAAGGTCTGCCGGGATGCCCGCCTCCAAAAAGAAAGCGGCAACCTTGAAGGCAAAGAAGCGCTAGGGAACTGTCCCGAAACGTGTGCCGGGAATCAACCTGGGTGCAGATCTTATTCCGTAAGCTCGGGAAACGAAAGAGGTCCAACTTATGTGGGAAGAAAAACACATCGGCGTTATCCGAGAGGTGACGGGGTCATTCGTCTCTATCGTCGTTGATGCGGAAATCACTTCGCTTGTGAAAAAGATCGGCAACAAGACGTATTTCATCGGCCAAATCGGCACGTACGTCCTGATCCCGGTGGGGAATATCCTCATCCTCGGCATCGTCTCGGAGTTCAAGAAGGGGGATATTCATGAAGGGGAGAAAACTGTCCAGCGCTACCAGATGAGCGTTACGTTGATCGGCACCCTCAAAAAGGGGAAGTTCGAGAGTGGCGTTTCGATCCTTCCGACCGTGGATATGCCGGTTTACCTGCTGGAGGACAAGGACCTCAAGGTGGCGTTCTCCACGTACCAGAAGTTCAACTTCTCCATCGGCCAGCTTTCCATGTTTGAAAGCGAGCGGGCGTATCTTGATCCGAACAAATTCTTCGGGAAGCACCTCGCGGTGCTGGGATCGAGCGGCGCGGGAAAATCCTGCACGGTGTCCTCGATCCTGCAGAAGGTGGCCTCATTCCCGGACACGAACATCGTCATCCTCGATGTGCACGACGAGTATAAACATGCGTTTCCGGAGGGGTGTCAACATTTTGATATCGCCGCGCTGGAGTTGCCGTACTGGCTTATGAATTTCGAGGAGGTGGTGGAGATGCTGATCGACCAGCGGGACGACAATGCGAGCACGCAGGCGTCGGTGTTGCAGGACCTGGTCTTTGCCTCGAAGAAGTCCAAGAACCCCCGCCTGGCAAATTTCATCACGGTCGATTCCCCTGTCTTTTACGACATCAACGAAGTGCGGGCAAAGATGCAGTTTATGGATACGGAGAAAGGCCAGGGGGTCGGAGGAGGGAAGGAAGGTCCGTACTACGGAAAATTCTCACGGTTCCTCACACGCCTGAACAGCCGCATCAACGACCCGCGCTATGCATTCATGTTCAAGCCGAAGCTGTGCGTCGAGACCGATTCGATCAAGGGTCTTCTGACGCTGATCTTCGGCCTGGACGGCAAGTCGAAGATCACCATCATGGACATGAGCGCGATCCCGTTCGACATCGTTAATACGATCGTCGCGCTCATTGCCCGCATTGCGTTCGACTTTAATTTCTGGAACCCGAACCGCCGTGACCTCCCCATCCTCCTGGTGTTCGAAGAGGCACATAATTATCTTTCGCCCAATACGAAAGGATCAACGGCCGCACGCCTCACGGTGGAGCGAATCGCGAAAGAAGGGCGCAAGTACGGGGTGAGTTGCATGATCGTGAGTCAACGGCCATCGGAAATCTCCGAGACAATCCTTTCGCAATGCAGCAACTTCGTCATCCTCCGCTTGCTGAACCCGGTCGATCAGGCCTACATTCGCCGGCTCGTTCCGGACACGTTCAGCGGACTCGACGCTGTGATCCCGACCCTCCGCCAGGGGGAAGCGCTCATCATCGGGGACTCCGCGCCGATGCCGATGCGCGTCCAGGTCGATATGCCCAACCCGGAGCCTCTGAGTTCGGATATCTTCTTCTTCGATAAATGGAAGCAAAAAGGGGTCGCCACAGAGCCGGACGACGTCATGGAGCGATGGTGGAGCCAGCACAGGGCCTGAAGCCAGGACAGGATTCAAACGAATATCATGGAAGAGTAACCCACGAATCTTCGCAAATCAACTAGCAGTCATCTCAAAAAACGAATTGGCCAGCCGGAGGCGTACAACAATACGTGCGTGAGCACGTTACTTTTTGGAACCGTGCTCTTTTGAATGCCCAGAGTTCTTTCTTTTCTTTGTGTTTTCTGTGCATTTTTGTGGCAAAAAAATCAAGAGGGTTTTTGAGACTGCTTCTGGGAATGTTCCATGGTTTCGTGCAGATTCGCGGAGATTAGCGGGCAAAAAAACTGAGTGAGTGGAAAATAAAAACCTTGTTGAAAGGAGTACCGTTGTAATGGCAGTAGAACGAACGCTGGCAATTCTTAAACCCGATTGCATCCGCAAAAACCTCCAGGGAGAAGTCATCGCCCACATTCAAAAAGCCGGTTTCAAGATCCTCGGAATGAGGCAACTCCGCCTCACGCGGGAAACTGCAGGGGAATTTTATGCGGTGCATAAAGGTCGACCCTTTTACGATGAACTGGTTGGGTTTATGTCCAGCGGACCCTGTGTCCCCCTTGCGCTGGAGAGGGAGAATGGCGTTGCCGAGTTTCGGACGTTGATCGGTGCGACCGATCCGAAGGAAGCAGCCGAGGGGACCATCCGGAAGCTCTTTGCCGACAGCAAAGGGGAGAACATCGTCCACGGCTCGGATTCCCAGGAGAATGGGAAGATCGAGATCGGGTTCTTTTTCTCCGGGGCGGATCTGGTGTGAGAAAGTCGTTACCATCCACGGTGGTTTCAAGGTTCCTTTGAGGGTTGATGTCTGCATGGCTATCTCGAAATGGAAAAAGTTGGGTGAGAAGGAGCTGTACAAGAACCCCTGGTGGGTGTACCGACAGGACACCTTTGAGCTTCCGAGCGGGGAGGTGGGGGAATATTTTTATGTCCACACGAATGGCTCCAGCATGGTCGTTCCCGTGTTCGATGACGGAAGGATCCTGATGGTGAAGCAGTACCGGTATTTATGCGACGAAGAGAGCGTGGAGTTTCCTTCCGGGGGAGTGAAGGCGGGGAGCGACTACATCAGGACGGCGGCCTCGGAGCTAGCCGAAGAAGCAGGTTTGAAAGCAGGTGACCTCCAGTTGGTGGGAAAGTTCAATCCCTACAATGGCGTGACGAACGAGATCTGCCGCGTGTATGTCGCCCGATCGCTGACGCGGACACAGGTTGACCCGGATGCCACGGAGCAATTTGAAGAAACGATGCTGACCCCGGCGGAGATCGATGCAAAGATCCGTTCAGGGGAAATCTGGGACGGCATGACAATCGCCGCCTGGATGCTGGCCCGGCCGGCTCTCTTGTAACCGGAAGCTGCATTTCGATGCAGCTTTTTTTTGTTTTATCATAAGGAATGACAATGAAACGATTGATTCCAGGATTTCTCGCCATCATGATTTGTGCCGTCTTCAGTTTACGGGCCCAGGTAACGACCGGAGCAGACCTTCTTTTCCAGAAACACTTTTCCCTGATTCAAGGGAAGCGCGTCGGACTCGTGACGAACCACTCGGCGATCCTTGCGGACGGCCGCCACCTCGCGGATGCCCTGGCTCAGAATCCGGAGGTAAAGCTGGTTGCCCTGTTCGGTCCGGAGCATGGCATCCGGGGCGATGCCCCGGCCGGAGCGAAGATCCAGGACGATACCGATGCCCGGACCGGCGTCAAGGTTTACTCGCTGTACGGCCGCATCAACAAACCAACTCCGGAAATGCTTCAGGGGGTCGATGTGTTGGTGTTTGATATTCTCGATGTGGGCGCACGCTTCTATACGTACGAAAGCACCATGTCCCATGCGATGGAAGCGGCGGCAGAGAATAACATCCCGTATATCGTTCTCGACCGACCCAACCCGATCCGGGGAACATGGGTAGAAGGATTTATCCGTCTCGATTCGCTGAAATCCTTCGTTGGATTACACCCGATCCCGATCGCACATGGGTTGACGATGGGAGAGCTTGCCACACTTATCAATGGTGAAGGCTGGCTCAAGAACAACGTCAAGGCAAACCTGACTGTTATTAGGATGGAGGGATGGAAGAGAACGCACTGGTTTGATGAGACGGGGTTGAGATGGATGAAGCCTTCACCGAACATCCCGACGCTGGCGAGTGCGACCGTGTACCCCGGAACATGTTTTTTTGAAGGAACGAATCTCTCCGAAGGCCGGGGGACGGAAAAGCCTTTCGAGTATATCGGTGCACCATACGTCAGCGGAACACAGTGGGCCGGAGAGTTGAATTCCCTTAACCTTCCGGGTGTGCGCTTCGAGCCGATCGAGTTTGTTCCCAGGGAGATTCCCGGCGCTGCGATGAACCCGAAGCACAAAGGGGTCCGGTGTGGCGGCGTTTTTGTGAACGTGGTGGACCGGGACGCGTTTGAACCGATCAGAACGGCCATCTACATGCTCTCAACCCTCAAGCGGCTCTACCGGGGTGAGTTCCAGTGGCGGGCCGGCTCTATTGACCGCTTATCCGGGACTCCAAACACAAGGCTTTGGATCGATGCCGGGGAGGATGCGGAGAAGATTGTTGCCACGTGGAAGGCAGGAGTGGAAGAGTTTAAGAAGACCCGCAACGAGTATTTGTTATATTGAAACAAGCAAGATCTGACAGGTTTCCCTGAGCATTCGGTACGAAACCTGTCAGATCTTACCGCGTTTATAACCCATCCCCATACTTCATCCCACCCCCGACTGTCACAGGGAGCTTCCCCCTGAATGGAATTTTGCCGTACAGGGCTTCCGCCATGGTTTCCTGCAGTGCCCTTGCATTGTCATAAGCGCAGATGATGGTCGGTACGGAAGGCACTGAAGCCCCGATGTACGGATTGCCGAAGGAGATCAGAACCACGTTCGGGTTCACCGCCACGAGCCGTTCGATAAAGGAAGTGTGGGTTGCAGGTAATTCGACCGTGCCGCTATTCAGAACGATCTTGATGTACGCTGCGACAAGGACGATATCCGCTTCCCGCGCAAGGGAGATCGCCTTCGCGCTTTCCTCTGCGTTCAAGGAATCAGAGAGGCGCAACTCGGAGAGGTGCGTTGTTTGTTTCCGCACCTCCTCCGGGAACGAAACCAGTCCTCGGGAAACAATGGAGTTTCCTTCTTTATTGCTCATGGTGAGGACCAGGATCCTGTTTGATGGGGCGACGGGGATAAGGCTCTGCTTGTCCTGAACGAGAGTCAGACATGCGGCGGCCACGCGTTTGGCAACCGCATAATGCTCCGAAGTTCCAACCGACGAGTCGATCCTTGATATCTCGACGGTCCTTTGTCGGTGAAGGCCGACCTGAGTCTTACTGCGGAGGATTCTCCGTACCGATTCATCGATGCGTTGTATTGACAGGTCCCCCTTCGCAATTGCGTTCCCGATCGCGATGATCCCCCGCTCGAGGTCTCCGGGGAAGAGGATGACGTCGCAGCCGGCTTGAATAGCCTTGACAGTCGCAACATCGAACGGGTAGCGCGTTGTAATTCCTCCCATCACCATCGCGTCTGTATAGATAACCCCATCAAAGTTCAGCCGTTGGCGCAACAGCCCGTTCATCACGTTCGAGGAGAGGGTCGCCGGGATGGTATCCCGGTCGAGGGCCTTGATCCAGAGATGTGCCGTCATGATGGCTGAGGGTCTTGTGCGCTTGAGGACCTCCTTGTATGGCAGCAACTCAACAGACTCGAATTCCTGCCGATTGCCCGAAACAACGCCGAGGTGGGCATGGGAGTCGGTTTCCGTATTCCCGTGACCGGGGAAGTGTTTACCGGTCGCAAGTAATCCATGATCCTGATATCCTCGGATTGCCGCTTGCGCTAGTTTCGCCACAAGGTTCGGATCCTCACCGTACGATCGCGTGTTGATGACCGGGTTCTTCGGGTTATTATTGACATCCATGACGGGAGCAAAGTTCACGTGCACGCCCAGAGCGCGCGCCTCCTTCGCAGTGACTGCGGCAGCCTGGTAGACGAGTTCGTGATTCCTTGAGGCCCCGAGGGCCATGTTGATGGGAAAGTCCGTCGCGCCGTCAACATACGTCCCGGCTCCTTTTTCAAAATCGACGCTCACCAGCAGTGGAACTTTGGAGATCTCCTGAAGCGTATTGAGCTCGGCAGCGATGGCCTTTGCTTCGACCCGGGAAAACCAGATGCCCCCGATATGATGGGTACGGACCCATGCGCTGGTGCGATCCATCGTTGTGTGGACCGGCATGAACAACTGACCGATTTTTTCTTCAAGCGTCATGCTGCTCAATGTTTGTTCCACCCATCGGTTGTCCGGGGGGAGGAGTTGGCTTTTGGCGATCGAGCAGGTAACGACGAGGAGGGCAAGAGAGAGTTGTTTCATGCCTTACATTTCATGGAGTGTGGGAGGGAATGAAGTTCGATGGGGGGGTCGATTCTTTATCTGGCCCCAGGTTTTGTATTCCCAAGATAAGGAGATATACGGAGTGTAAACACTCAAAAGGCCTCGTCTACGAGGCCTTTTTTGTGTCCCTAACCAATTGTCAGAAGTGGGCATGAAAAATTAACTTGACAGGAAAAGAAAAAATATCTATAGTTAGTCTGTTTACACAACTAACTAAATATACATGTTTTGAGCAATTAAATCACTATTTGTCGCTGTTTGTCAAGTTTGTCACCAATAAGTTGTTTCAATGAACTAACCAGTAACCCACGAAAAACTCAACATGCACACTGAGAAACTCAAGCAGAAGCGGATCACCCGGATCAACTCAAAGGTAGGGCGCGACATTAATCGCTCGATCATCCTCAACACCGTGCGAAAGCACCAGCCAATTTCCCGAGCGGAGATCTCTAAGATGACTCGGTTGAACAAGAGCACGGTTTCGATCATCGTCTCGAGCCTACTGAATGAGGACCTGCTCGTCGAGGCGCCCGATCGCGGCGGCGGCATTGGCCGTAATCCTTTAGACCTCAGCCTCAAGCATGGTAAGCACTTTGTCGGAGCGATTTCGCTGGATGCGCCCTGCACGCGTGTTGCAGTAGTCGACATGGATGGCACGATCAAAGCGCGCGATGAAATTTTCACGAAAGCAGTCTCCCCGGATACCCTCATCCCGCAGTGCATCGGGAGACTGAATGCGTTGCGATCGACGCTGGGACCTCACCGGTTTCACGGAATTGGTGTGAGCGTTGCCGGGATTGTCGATTCAACGCACTCCAGGGTGATTCATGCAGCGAATCTTCAATGGAACGACGTCGACCTCGGCGCGAAGATTCGCGAACATATTTCCGACAACGATCCGATAACTGTGGAGAACGATGCGAAAGCCTCGGCGTTGGCCGAAGTACTCTTGGGTACCCGGAATACAGCAAGCCCGAATTTAATCTTTCTCCTCCTTGGAGCGGGCATCGGTGCAGGCATTGCGATCCACGGCAAGATCATCGCCGGCAACACGCATGCAGCAGGGGAGGTGGGGCATATGACGGTTGTGGAGGGAGGCGAACCATGCCCCTGCGGGAATGCGGGTTGTTGGGAGCTGTACGCATCGGAGCGTGTACCGGTTCGCTGGTATGCGGAGAAGAAGCAATCATCGCCAGCTTCCCAGGCTGCCTTAACCTTGTCAGATGTATTTGGTGCTGCGCGCGGGGGAGACGTCCACGCACTTCATGCGATTCATCTTTGGGGTCAGCATATTGGCGTTGGCATCGGGGACATGATACGAATCCTGGATCCCGAGATGGTCGTTGTCGGAGGGGCCATTACACAGATTTGGGATTTGGTGAGCGAAGATATTAACGATGCTGCCTGGGGCCGTGGGACATTTGCCCGAAAGCGAACAACAGCCATACTGCCAACATCACTCCCGGATAGTCCGCCGCTTCTGGGTGCCGCTGCGTTGTCGATTCGAAGAATTTTTGAAGACTTCAGTATTTCACTCTGAGACCTCCCGGGAATACTTGCAGGGAAGATGATGTTGTGGCCGCGAGTACATAAGGATCATTCATGAGGACCATATGCGCGACAGAATCAGTTTTGTGGTATTGGCGTTCATCCTCATTTCCCTTCTCCCGGGCGAGCAGGCCCGGGGACAAGCAAATCCTACGATCAGTGGGTCAGTAAGAGATGCTCAAACCGATGAGCCGCTGCTTTCCGCCAACATCATTATCGTAGGGACGGGCCGGGGCGCTGCTACAGACATGAACGGCAAATATATCATTCGCGATGTACCGGCGGGGTCGTATATGTTGCGCGTTTCGTATATCGGCTACAAGACGATCACTGTGCCGCTGGAAGTGAGGGAGGAGCCCGGCGTGACGAAAGATTTTAAGCTTGGACCGGTTACACTCGAAGGTGAAGACGTCGTTGTGACGGCGCAAGCGCGGGGTCAGCATCAGGCGATCAATGAGCAACTGGCATCCGAGCGGATCGTGAGCGTGGTTTCCTCCGCACGGATACAGGAGTTGCCGGATGCAAACGCCGCTGAAGCAGTAGGGAGGCTCCCGGGTGTCTCTATACTCAGGAGCGGCGGAGAAGGGTCACAGGTCGTCATCCGCGGCCTGCAGCCAAAGTATAACGTGATTCTGGTCAATGGTGTTCGGATGGCGACTTCCAATTCCAACGACCGGAGCGCCGACCTCAGCATGATCTCGCCGTATATGCTGGAGGGCATTGAAGTCACGAAAACTGTAACCCCGGATCAGGATGCTGACGTGTTGGGCGGAACGGTCAATTTCAAGATGCGGGGGGCAAAAGGCGAGAGAGAGGGGCTCGGATTCAGCCTTCTTGCCCAGGGTGGTTTCAACGGCCTCGCCAATGCCCACAACGTGTATAACAACTACAAGTATGTTGCGAGCGGTGACGGCCGATTTTTTGACGGCCTTTTGGGTGTCTTCGTTCAGGCTGATCTGGAAAGACGGAACCTGACTTCCAATGAATTGGGGGCGACGTATGATCATCAGGGAAGCAGTACAACCGAATACATCACCAGACTCTTGAACCTCAATCATATTCCCAGGGATCGAGTGCGAGGCAACGGAACCCTCGTGGTAGATTACAAGCTGCCCGAAGGGAAAATCGGTCTGATGAATTTCTTCAGTTCCGGAGCAACCACGGGCCAAAACAGGGCGGAGGCGTACAATATTCAGACCAACCTCCACAATTATTCGTTATCGCATTCAAAAAGCACGTCAAACACGATTACGAACGCTCTTGAAGTTGAACATCCATTGCCTCTCGTTCGCGCACATCTGGGCCTCTCGCACACGTACTCCGAGACGAAAAGTCCCTTCGATTGGACGGTTACGTTCCAGCAAGCGTCGGCAGGTCTTAGCCAGTTTCTCAATATGGCAAACTTGAATCCCCGTTCCATTCCCGTGGCGGCCAATAACGATGTCAACGCGACCTATCTCGCTTCTCTTGTGCACCGGAGCGGCTTTTCCAGAGAGCGCGCGCTCACGGCATCGTTGGACCTGACGGCGAACGTACCTCTTTCGAATGTCATCAGCTCGGCCCTCAAATTCGGAGGGAAGTATCGTTATCAGAAACGATCGAACGACTACCACCAGTCCGGGGGACAGGGTTTGGGCCTTCAAAGCGCGACCTTTGTCGATAGCTTGATTGCATCTCATTTCGCTTCAACGGCTCAGTATGTGAATACGACGAGCATACCGATTGTACCGTTCATCGACCCGGCGTTCAGCTACGGGGAATTTCTTAACGGCGATTATCGGATGGGGGTGCCGCTGAATTTCGCCATGCTGTCGGAGATGGTGAGCTTTGTGAAAAGCAAAGCTGATCTGCTTGCCCAGCGGAATGACATTTCGTATTTCATCGACCGGTTCAATTCGACGACCAACAACTATTCCGGGTTTGAGGACCAAAGCGCATTCTACTTCATGGCGACGCTCAACATCGGGCCGGAAATAACACTCATCTCCGGTGTCCGGTATCAGGACCTTCGCACAACGTACACAGCGCCCCGCGGTCTGCAAAATACAGCGTCGGGGGTTGGGGGACCTTATTTTCACTATGACACGACCCTCACGGTCAGTCATGCCTATTGGCTGCCCAATGTGTCGCTGCGCTACAAGCCTCTGTCCTGGTTCGACTTGCGTCTTTCGTACACCAAGACGCTTGCCTACCCGGATTACAATGCCATCATCCCGAGAATTGACATTGCGACCGGCGGATCGATCGGATGGAACAACTACCGCCTGGTCCCGTCGCGCTCCACGAATTATGACGCGTATTGTTCCTTCTATAGTAACGAAGTTGGGCTGTTTACGGTGGGCGGGTTCCTGAAGCAAATCGATGATCTCATCTATCCCTGGACGTTCTACGTCTCCGGCGCCAATGCTTTGCCGTACTACCCGCCCGGGCTGGGGGCTACGACCCCCACGGGAACATATAACGTTGCGACGTTTGTCAACAATCCCTATCGGATCGACAACTGGGGGCTGGAATTCGATTGGCAGACGCATTTCTGGTATCTACCCCGGCCCTTTGATGGATTCGTGCTCAACGTGAATTATACGCATGTATTTTCTGAAGCGCGGTATCCGTACACCGATTCCCGAAGAGTCGGGCGCGTGATCGAATACGTGGACACATCGTTCACGGACCGGCTGCTCTACCAACCGAACAATATCGTCAACCTTTCTATTGGGTACGATTATCTGGATTTCTCCATCCGGGTCTCGATGCTGTATCAGGCAAATATCTTTACCGGACCGAACTACTGGCCGCAATTGCGCACCAATACGTCGGCGTACCGCCGCTGGGATATCGCCATCAAACAAAAATTGCCGTGGTTTGGAATCCAGTTGTACGGGGACCTCTATAATTTCGGCGGGGCAAATGATATCAGTGTCATTCAGGGTTCGGGCTTTCCACAATCTGAACAATCGTATGGCTTAACAGCGGATCTGGGGCTACGGTGGCAATTCTGATTTCAGCCAAGAACGAAATTTGATGCGAGTCACGGAACAAGAGCTATCCGTCAACATAAACTTCATCACAGGATGATCGTCAAGGAAAGGAGGTGGCCGGCGGAGTCTGCGATACGTGTTACAGCGGTAAAACCATAATTCAATTTCATATCCAGAGGAGGGTTATCATGAAACAAGTATATACGGCAGTTCTTCTTACTGCGATCGTAGTACTCCTCCTGGTACCTTGTCAGTTGCCGGCTCAGACCCTCGTGGTGTACGCAAGCGGGCTTACGCTGGATCAGGTCATCCTGAAGGACACGACTGCTAATGGCGCCAGGGCGCACAATGTCTATCAACTCGTCTCGCGAGACACGACGTACATCTTCGACGCAACCATCACGCTGAACTCCAGTGTGTCGATCCTTGGCGTGCCCGACCCTGTGACTGGAAAACTCCCCTGCATCCAGCCGGACGTACTGGGCGATGGGTCGGTGCCGGGCGTCTTATTCACGTTCACCGGAAACGGAACTCAGTACACGTTGAAGAATCTCTACCTGCTCGGAATTGCCGTGAATAATACGGTCAACTATGGCGCGGGACAGGCTATTCAAATTTCGGCAGATAGCATCCGGCTCGCAGTCGACAATGTCGTCTTTGAACAATGGTCTCAATTTGCTATCGGTTACAGCGGCAACTGGGATAAATTCATCATCACGAACTGCAAGTTCAGGAACATGACAACCCAACCGAACCAATGGTATGTCGGTGAAGTTCTTCGTAATGAGAACTATATCGGCGCGTTCAAAACCGATTCGGTGGTGATCAAGTACAACACCATGCTCTGCGTCAGCGGCTATGCTACCGCCGCGACCGGAGGGATTGTCAAGTATTATGAGTTTTCGCATAACAATGTGATCTATACGTTCAAGAATCCCTTCTTCCTTGACCGGGTCGTCAACGCGAAATTCAATGATAATATCTTCTACGGCGCTTTTGCCGGTGGGCAAAATAAGACGGAGTATGCCGGGTGGGATTCCTTTACTGCCAATACCGGGCCTGCCATCATCACGATGGGGCCGCTCGACTCGACAACGGCTGCCGATCTTCTTGGCCATGCATCCACAGGCGCCGGAGACCCTGCCGCCGAAGCGCTCAGAAAGATAGAAGTCAAGAACAATGCGTATTTCTGGCCCTCCGCTCTTACCGCTTACTGGACTGCCTGGAACGACACGGCTCATGTCGATTCAATCTACACGCCGCTCTTTATGAATGCCCAAAGCACCAATATGTTCACGGACAAGGCAAAATGGCCGTTGTTAACGCAAACCGGGAACCTGAATGTGGACCCGGGTTTCGGCGCAACCATCCCCGGCGTTTTGAATGCGGGGGCGGGTAATGTCAACGGCGTCGGGTTGCTGAACTGGTTCAAGGCTGTAAGAACAGGGACCGGCACCACGGAAACATACGGGTATAACTTCACCGAAGTCGGGACCGCTGCAAACTGGACCCCGCCATGGCCGCTTCCGGAAACCCAGGATATGAAGTATACGAACACCGCGCTCCGAACCGGTGGCACGGACGGCAGAGCTGTTGGCGATCTCTATTGGTTCAACGGCACGAACGGCGGTGTTACCGGTGTGCAGACACCCGAGGGAGCGATTCCGACCGAGTTTACTTTATCGGAGGCATATCCCAATCCGTTCAACCCGAGCACCAATCTGAACTACACGTTGAGCCAATCAGGTGTTGTCAATCTGAAGATATTCAACGTGCTTGGCCAGGTTGTTGCGACGGTGGTGAACAACGAGACCCAAAGTGCGGGCGCGTATACGATCAGAATCGACCTGACACGGGTAACGAGCGGAATGTACCTTGCCGTTCTGGAGCAGGATCATAATCGCTCTGTCAGAAAGCTGATGTTGCTGAAATAATCATCCTCAAAGACGAGTTCAAGGGAGGCACTTCGTTGAGGGTGCCTCCTTTGTCTCATGGGGGACGGGAAAAGGGGGTGTTGCTCGATGAAATATGCCCCGCGGGAATTGTCTCCGTTCCGTTTGACGCTTCGGAAAGTTTCCTGTCGAGCGGCGTCTACTTCTACCAGCTTGCGGTACAGGATCAGCGGCGAGGCAAGAAGCTTGTGTTGATCCGGTGACAGTGTTGACAAGTCTCAGAGAATGAGGTCCGCGTTATGAAGAAAAGAGAATTCCTGAAAATGCTTGGCGTGGGGGGTCTCGGACTGGCGGTTCCTCGCGTTGCTTTCCCTTCGGACACGCTTCTGGTTCCCGACAGGGCGAAGAAGATGAAAAACTGGGCGTGGATGACGCCGGAGCTTGAGCCGTCGGCTGATGTGTGGAAGAAACGATTCAGCGTCATGCGTCGATCGGGTATCGACGCTATCATCCCGGAGGTCTATGATGGCCGGCATGCATACTACGAGAGCAAACGGCTGCCAGTGAGGGAGGCGTGGCTTGAAAAAGTCTTGCCACTTGCCAAGGCGGAAGGACTTGAGTTTCACGCGTGGATGTGGGCAATGCCCTGCAATATCGAACAGGTCCGAACAAAGAACCCCGAATGGTTCAGCGTGAACCGGAAGGGGGAATCGGCGGCAGACAAACCGGCGTACGTCGAATACTACAGATTCCTGTGCCCTTCCCGGCCGGAAGTCCGGGAGTTTATCGAAGCGAACGTCGCAGAGTTGGCTCAGGTTGATGCGTTGGACGGTATTCACCTGGACTACATCCGCTATCCCGATGTGATCCTTGCAGAGGGAATCCAACCGAAGTACGGCATCAGGCAAGACCGCGAGTATCCTGAGTACGATTACTGTTATTGCGATGTGTGTGTGCAGGAGTTCAAAAAGGAAACAGGGATTGATCTCACGAAGGTCGAGGATCCCACAACGAGCAGGGAATGGAGGCAATTTCGTTACGACAGGATCACGCGTCTTGTCAACGACGGGCTTGTTCCCATAACCCGCCGGCAGAAGAAGCTTGTGACCGCTGCGGTCTTTCCGAATTGGGAAGCAGTCCGGCAGCAATGGTCTGTATGGAACCTGGACGCCGTGCTTCCGATGCTCTATAACGCTTTTTATTACAAAGATATCGATTGGATCAGGGAACAAACAAAAAAAGGAGTTCAATCGTTGAAAAATCCTATGCCGCTGTACTCCGGCGTTTTTGTTCCCTCGTTCAATCCCGAGGGGCTGGTCAAAGCCGTCGAAGCTTCGCTGGAAGGCGGGGCTGAGGGTGTTTCCCTCTTTTCTGCAGGCGCGATGACTGAAGCTCATTGGCGGCGGTTCGAGGAGCTGGTTTCAGGAAGGATGTAATGTCCACGAAGGAAACAGTACAAGAGCACCCCTCTAAGGAATCTTGAATGCCGTCTCCATCTCCATCTCCATCTCCGGGTCGACCATCACCCGCATTCTGGGTCCCTACGCTGTACTTTGCTGAAGGTTTGCCGTTCGTTCTGATTGCCACTGTGTCGACGCTGATGTATAAGAGCTTGGGGATTTCAGACGCTCAGATTGCTTTTTTCACAACGATTGTCATGTGGCCATGGACATTCAAGCCGCTGTGGGGCCCGTTCCTGGAGATGTTTAAGACAAAAAAACACTTCGTCGTTGCAACGCAATTCTTTGGTGGCGTCCTGTGTGGTCTCGTTGCTCTCAGTCTCCCTTTAGAGGGGTTCTTTCAGCTCTCCCTCGTCGTGTTTGCAATCATGGCATTCAACGGCGCGACGCATGATATTGCAGCCGACGGGGTGTACATAAACGCCCTGACGCCTGAACAGCAGGGAAAGTTCGTCGGCTGGCAGGGAGCGTTTTACAATATCGCGAAAGTTCTCGCCCAGGGCGGGTTCGTGTATCTTGCCGGTCAACTGGAAACCACTGTCGGCGTGGAGCAAGCGTGGATGATCGTGATGGGCGTCTTCGGAGCGATCCTCGTCCTGATAAGCATCTATCACCTGAACGTGCTTCCCACCGGAGGGGCTGCCCGGGCTGTGCACACGGTGCGCGAGGCGTTTGACCGTTTTGGAGAGGTTGTCACAACGTTTTTTCAAAAAAAACGAATCGTCCTGGCAATCGTCTTCATCGTTCTTTACCGTTTTGCCGAGGGTCAGGCGATTAAAATCGTTCCGTTATTTCTGCGCGCGGCGCGGGAAAACGGCGGGTTGGGACTCACCACGTCGGAAATCGGTATTGTCTATGGTACCTTCGGCGCCGCTGCATTTATTCTCGGTTCAATTTTGGCAGGGTATTTTACCGGAAAACGTGGCCTGCGAAAATCGCTCTTCATTCTCTGTTGCTTCTTTAATCTCCCCTTTGTCGTTTACACGTACTTGTCCATGACGACGCCGGACAGTCTCCCGGTGATCGGCATCTGTATCGTCTTTGAGATGTTCGGCTACGGGTTCGGTTTCGTTGGTCTCATTTTGTACATGATGCAGCAGATCGCCCCCGGCAAGTACCAGATGGCGCACTACGCCTTTGCGACAGGCCTGATGAATCTCGGAATGATGATTCCCTCCATGCTCAGCGGCTACGTGAGTGATTGGCTCGGCTATGAACAGTTCTTTGTCTGGGTGATGGTGGCAACCATACCATCCTTCTTTGTCACCTGGATTGCTCCATTCAACACGCCCAGGCCGGAAGAGGCGGCGGGCGTTCCATGAGCGTGATTGAAAAATCTGTTACTCAATGAAAGGCATCCCCCTCATGGTGGGATGACAACCATGCGCTACGGTTATTTCGACGATAAACATCGGGAATACGTTATCGTGAAGCCTGATACCCCTGCTTCATGGACGAACTATCTCGGCGTCAAAGACATGTGCACCGTCATTTCGAACAATGCAGGTGGTTACTCGTTCTACAAGAACGCGCAGCATCATCGCATCACGCGCTTCCGGCAGAACGGCGTTCCCCTCGACAGGCCGGGTCATTATGTCTATATCCGCGATGACGAGACCGGGGAATACTGGTCTGTATCGTGGCAACCGGTAGGGAAGGATTTGAGCAAAGCAGCCTACGAATGCCGGCATGGGCTTTCCTACTCCCGGTTTTCTTCCGAATACCGCGATCTTCGCGCCGAGCAGCTGGTCTTCATTCCCATGTCCGACGATGTGGAGCTTTGGGACGTCCGCATCAAGAATCTTGGCAAGAACCGGCGCAGACTGTCAGTCTTTACGTATTGCGAATTCTCCTTCCATCACATCGATATCGACAATCAGAACCTCCAGATGTCCCTCTACGCCAGCGGGTCGAGCTACCGTGATGGAATTATTGAATACGATTTCTTCTATGAACCGTCAACCTACCATTTTTTTACGTCGAGCGTGGAGCCTGACTCCTTTGACTGCGCACGCGACAAATTTCTCGGCAGCTATCGAACGGAGTCAAACCCTCTGGCCGTGGAACAGGGAACCTGCAGCGGGAGCAGCGAACTGGGTGGGAACCATTGCGGGGCATTGCACAAGCGTATCTCGCTCGACCCCGGTGAAATGACACGGGTTGTTTTTATGCTTGGTGTCGGAAACCGGACCACGGGCGCGAACGTGCGAAAGAAATACTCCGACATGGGAAACGTCGATACCGCGTTCAGCGACCTTGCGTCATATTGGCAAAAGAAACTGGACGTGTTGCAATGCGATACTCCCAATGCCGCATTGAACAGCATGGTCAATACGTGGACATTGCTGCAAGCCGAGACATGCGTGGTGTGGTCGCGCTTTGCTTCGTTTATCGAAGTCGGAGGGCGGACGGGGTTGGGGTACCGTGATACTTCGCAGGACACGATGGCTGTTCCCCACACGAATCCGGAGAAATGCCGCGAGCGTATCATCGAACTGCTCTCCGCCCAGGTTCGTGCAGGATACGCCCTCCATCTTTTCGACCCTGCAGTATTCAAGCCGAGGGACGAGAGGGATCCGGAAGTTCGTCTCCCCACCGTAGTTCCGACGCCGAAGCCAGGCGACGTCGTCCACGGCATGGAGGACGTTTGCTCCGACGATGCCCTGTGGATTATCCCGTCCGTATGTGAATATGTGAAAGAAACCGGCGACAAGGACTTTCTCAATCTTGTTATCCCTTTTGCCGATCAAGGCGAGGGGAGCGTGTACGAGCATCTGAAACGCTCACTTGATTTTTCGACCGAGCAGGTGGCGTCAAACGGAATCTGTCTGGGTTTGAGGGCCGACTGGAACGATTGCCTGAACCTCGGCGGCGGGCAAAGCGCTATGGTTTCCTTCATGCACCATTGGGCGCTGCTGGCATTTATCGAGATGGCGGCGTACGTCGGTCATAAGGATGATGCTCTGAAATACACGGCAATTGCAGAGGGTGTAAAGCAAGCGTGCGAACGCGAACTGTGGGATGGTGACTGGTATATCAGGGGGGTGACAAGGAAAGGAATAAAGATCGGCTCGAGGGTCAGCAAAGAAGGCAGGATCTTCATCGAGAGCAATGCCTGGGCTGTCCTTTCGGATGCCGCCTCGCCAGAGCGGGGCAAAACTGCTATGGATGCCGTACAGAAGCACCTTGCATCGCCCTATGGACTACACCTCTGCTGGCCCACGTTCACGGAGCCGAATGACGACATCGGCTATTTGACGCGTGTCTACCGCGGTATCAAAGAAAACGGGTCCATCTTCAGCCATACAAATCCTTGGGCAATTATCGCCGAATGCAAACTTGGGCGCGGCGACCTTGCGATGAAGCTGCACGATGCGCTCCTCCCGTATAATCAAAACGATATGATTGAAGTCCGCGAAGCGGAGCCGTACTCGTACTGCCAGTTCATTATGGGAAAGGACCATACGGCGTATGGCCGTGCCCGCCACCCGTGGTTGACCGGCAGTGGTGGTTGGAGCTACACAGCGGTGACAAAATGGATTCTCGGCATACGGCCGACCTTTGAGGGTCTGGTCATTGATCCATGTATCCCGGCCGACTGGAAAGGATTTGAAGTGAAGCGGAGCTGGCGCAGCGCGATGTATCGGATCAGCGTGAAGAACCCTGATGGAGTGCAGAAAGGCGTACGGTCGGTTACGTTGAACGGCGAGTCCGTTTCATTGCCTCTCCCGCCTCAGAAATGTGGGTCTGTGAACGACGTTGAAGTTATTCTGGGGGAAAGATCGATAGCGGCTGAGTCATAACGAAAGCAACAATCAGATTTTGGCCAGAGCCTGCTTCAGGTCGGCCAGGATGTCTTCCACATCTTCGATCCCGACGGAAATTCTCACCAGCCCATCCGTGACGCCGATCTTGTTCCGCTCTTCCAAGGGAACCGAGGCGTGCGTCATCGTTGCAGGGTGGGAGATCAGCGTCTCGACGCCGCCAAGACTCTCCGCCAGTGCGCACAGCCGGACCGACCGCAAGAACGTCTTCGCTTTCTCCAGGCTCCCGAGGTCGAAGGAGATCATCCCTCCGAACCCGCGCATTTGTTTCTGTGCCAGCCGGTGTTGTGGGTGGGAAATGAGGCCGGGATAGTTGACCCGTTTCACCTTCCGTTGTTTGTTAAGGTACAGTGCTATTTCCATGGCGTTCATACTATGGCGGTCCATTCTCACGGCCAGGGTTTTTATGCCGCGCAGGCATTGCCACGCATCGAACGGGCTCATGATGCCCCCGGTCGATTTCTGAATGAACCGAAGCCGTTCGGTAAGGGCCTTGTCGTTCAGGACGATCAATCCCCCCAGCATATCGCTGTGACCATTCAGGTACTTCGTCGCGCTGTGAACGACGATATCGATTCCCAGATCCAAAGGGTTCTGGAGGTAGGGGGTTGCAAAGGTATTGTCCACGATGGAGATGATTTTCCTGGTTCTGCAGAGCCTGACGACAGCGGCGAGGTCTGTGATTTCCATCGTCGGGTTCGTTGGGGTCTCAATGAAGATCATTCTGGTGTTCGGCTTCACGGCTGCCCTCAGAGTCTGGATGTCCGTGGAATCGACGAACTCGAAATCAAGGTTAAAACTATTCAGCACGAGTTTGCCGAGCCTGTAGGTGCCGCCGTACACATCCCGCGAAACTATCACGTGATCGCCCGATTGTAAGAGATGGAAGATCGCCGTTTCTGCCGCCATCCCCGAGGCAAACGCCAGCCCCTCCTTCCCGTTCTCCAGAGCGGCGATGTTCTTTTCCAGGACGGTCCGGGTGGGATTAGAAACGCGTGAGTACTCATAACCTTTGTTCTTCCCGAGTTCTTCCTGGACATACGTCGAGGTGAGGTGGATCGGGGTCATGATCGAGCCAGTGGTTGGATCGGGCTCAATACCGGCGTGGACTGCTTTCGTGGAAAAACCCATAAGAACTCCTATCTACGCGGATTACGCGGATTTACACAGATTGCGCGGATTGCTACTCACAAAATGACTGCATGATAAAGAAGGCTGACGACTTTGGGAGCGATCATTTGTTCTGGGTTGAATTGATGACTCGCTGGACCCCGACGCTGGGGCCAAAGTTGAAAATCAATCCCAGTTGATACGGTGTATTTCGTAGCGTGCTTAAGAGTTTCTTCGCATAATCAGAAGAAATACTCTTCACTGCTTTTGTTTCGACGACAGTGCAGATTGCGCGGATTTACACAGATTGCGCGGATTGCTACTCACAAAATGACTGCATGATAAAGAAGGCTGACGACTTTGGGAGCGATCATTTGTTCTGG
>DKJQ01000118.1 GCA_002454845.1 Ignavibacteria bacterium UBA6688 | reverse complement strand
GCGCCGGTGCTTTCCGGGGCCCTCTTCGAAGTTTTCGATGCGCTCCCGTTCATGATGAGCGCACTTTTAATGGTAGCAGCATTGTGGATCGCCCTCAATTTCCGGCGACGATTGTCCCTCGCCCCTCCCCAGCCTGCTTCAGGAGCCTTTTCGGAACCCACAGAAACATAGAAGCCCGGCCTTCTGGTGACAGGCCGGGCTTTCGCTGAGACAAAGACTCTTCAGTCCTTCTCCCTGATCCGCTCCAGGAGTTCAGTTGCCTCTTTCCTGAACTGGTCGTCGTCTTCATCCATGGTTGGGAGGGTTGGAATCGACGTGAGATGTGCGCGCGCTTTTTCGTACTCATCCAACTCTACGTACGCCCTGGCACAGTCAAGCCGGTACCTGATAAAATTCGGCCGGAGCGCAATGGCCTGCTCGTACTTCTCGACCGCGTCGTCCAGGCTCGCCCAGCCCAACCCCAGCGGCCAGCGCACGATGCGGGGGCGCTCACTCACCTTGGCATGAGTCCGGCCGAGCACATAGTAAGCACTGCTGTTGGCAGCATCCAGCTCGATGGCACGCTCGAGATCTGTCTTCGCCTGTTTCACCAGGTCGAGCGATTCCCAGACTCCTTTGAACAAGGCAATGCGACCGTTCGCGATCGCGCGTCGCACATACGCCATGGAACATCGGGGATCGACGGCAAGGGCTTTGTTGGCATACTCCAGCGCCATCTCGTATGTTGCAAGCTGCTGTCGTTTCTCCTCATCGGTACCGATGGGGAGATGCTCGCCGAGATCGACATAGGTCCGACTGATGCGCCAGAGGATTTCGTCGTTGTTCGATTCGAGGGCAAGAGCCGCAAAATAACTTTGAAGAGCGCTCTGGTTCTTGAAGAGTCGCTCGGAGAATTCATTGCCCTGGTCGAGATAGGTACGGACATTGGACGAATCCTGGGGGGGGAGGAGACCCGCAATCCCGGAATGGGCAAGCTGGGGAAAAAGAATGAATACAACGAGAGAGAACAGCCGACTGATCGCTTTCAATGTGGGGCCCTCTTACTTCGGGGAATTGAAAGACTACTTGCGCCGTGGCGGCAGAGCCGTGCGGTTGAATCAGGAATTACGTGCTTCGAGCTTCTGAATCTCATCCCGCAACCTGGCCGCTTTCTCGTATTCTTCTTTCGCAATCGCCTCCAGGAGCTGCTGCTGCAATTGCTCAAGTTTCGTGAGTTTCGGCTTCGGTTTATCCTTGTCCGCTTCCGCGGTCGTACCGATGGTCGGGATTTTTTCGGACTCTTCGTTCTCCGGAACGAATGCGGCCTCTTCCATTACTTTATCGGAGACAAAGATGGGAACGCCGAACCGGACTGCAAGCGCGATGGCATCGCTCGGACGCGAATCGATTTCCTGGGTTTCCAGACTCAGTTTTGCAAAGAACGTCCCGTCGCGTAATTCGCTGATAAAGACATCGTTGAGAATCCCCCCCAGCGAGTCCAGCACGTTCTTCAGTAAATCATGGGTCAGCGGGCGCGGCGGCTTAATACCCTCCATTTCGAGGGCAATGGACTGGGCCTCAAACGCTCCGATGATGATTGGCAGGCGCCGGGCTCCGTTCACCTCTTTCAAAATCAACGCATAGGCACCACCGCTTGAGGGGCTGGTGGATAATCCCAAAATATCGACCTGAATCCTCTCCACAGATACTTCTCCTTACCTCAATACCACATTATTGTTTTCCGAGCAGCTTTTTTAGTTCGGCGGTCAATGCGGGAACGATCTCAAAAGCATCCCCCACAATACCGTAGCTCGCCACCTGAAAGATGGGCGCATCCTTGTCCCTGTTGATGGCCACAATATACTTCGAAGAGGACATTCCTGCAAGGTGCTGGATGGCACCCGATACGCCGATCGCTATATAAAGAGAGGGGGAGACTGTTTTTCCCGTTTGTCCCACCTGTTCATCATGCTTTCTCCATCCGGCATCGACAACCGCGCGGGACGCACCGACCGCGCCGCCAAGGACCGCGGCCAGTTCTTCGATCATGGCAAAATTTTCAGGCCCCTTGAGACCGCGCCCTCCCGTCACAATAATATCCGCCTCCGCCACATCAAGTTTCGCGGATGATTGTTTGACCTCTTTGACGATGGAACGGAAATCCTGCTCCGTCAGCGGCACATCGATCAATTCGACCGGAGCCGTCTCACCGCTGCCCGCCCCGACCGTGAAGACATTGGGACGAAGGGAAAAGACCTTGACCGGCGATTTCACCCGCACCTCCGTCAACGCTTTGCCGGCATAAACGGGCCGCGAGGCCAGGATGTCCCCTTGCTCAACCTTCAGGGCAATACAATCGGAAACAAGTCCGGCATCCAGCTTGACGGCAACGCGCGGAGCAAGATCTTTTCCCATGGCCGTTGCGGGCACCATCACCGCATCAGCCCCTTCCTTCTTTGCGATCGCGGCGACAATCGTAGCGTAGGCCGTGGAGGAATAGAGTGCAAGGTGTGCATCCTCGACCACGATCACTTTGTGTGCACCATAGCCCCCGAGTTCCGGAGCGATCGACCGGACACCGGATCCGACAACCACAGCGATCACCTCGCCACCGGTTTGATCGGCAACCGTTCTGGCCGCTTTCACCACCTCAAACGCCGGCTTCTTGAATTTATTGTCCCGCTGTTCCGCAAAAGCAATTATTTTCATAATCGATCAGGAGTTTACCGACAGAATACTGAACAGTCTTGGTTTGATGTATCCACTAAGAACACGAAGGGACACGAAAATAAGAAACCTCATCTGAAAAAGAGTCTTAGTGGACTTCGTGTCCTTGGTGGATGATTTGCTTTACTGCGACGCCCGGCTAAATCACTTTGGCTTCTTCATGGAGCAGGCGCACAAGTTCCGGCACTGCGCCGACATCCGTCCCGACAATCTTTCCGGCCTGCTTTGCCGGCGGTTTCACCATGGTCATCGTCTCCACTTTTGCTTCCATCGGAGCCGGTTGACGTTCTTCTATCGGTTTGTTTTTTGCAGCCATGATTCCCTTGAGGGAAGGATAGCGGGGTTCGTATGCACCTTTTTGGATGGTGAAGACCCCGGGGAGCTGTACTTCCACCACCTCATGTCCCCCTTCGATTTCGCGATCTGCCGTTGCGGTTCCCCCGTTCAACTCCAGTTTTACAACGACGGCGGCCGAGGGGAGCCCGAGCATTTCAGCCACCATGATGCCGACAGCGGAATCATCGTAATCGACCGATTGTTTGCCGAACATGATGACGTCGGGAGAAAGATCCCGAAGATAATCGGCAAGGGCCCGCGCCACACCGAATGAATCACGCGTCGCGTCGTCCTTGAGCAACACGGCTTTATCGACCCCCATCGCAAGCGCTTTGCGGAGCGATTCCTTGTGAACGTCTCCCCCGCAAGAGATCGCCACGACTTCACCGGTCTGCTTCTCCTTGAACCGGAGGCAAGCCTCGATGGCATACTCATCGTACGGGCTGATGACGTAATTTACCCCCGTTTTCTCGATGCTTTTTCCATCTGACCCGATGGCTACTTTGGTAGCCGTGTCAGGGACGTGATTGATACAAACGGCAAATTTCATTGGACCTCTTCAAAACTTGGTTGCTGATGGTGCCGGATAGGGTGCGCCGGTCGCGTTTGGCGCTTCATAGTATAAAAGATTTGACAAAGCGGCAAGCAGAAATTCGGATGGAATGGCAGGAATAAGAACCTATCCCCGGTATAAATGTCCCGTGTGCACTTTCACTCCTAGCATCTTCAGATACATGAACAGCTCCGCTTTATGTGTGACGTGATGTTCGGCAGCGAGCATCGCAACGCGCCAGCGAAGGGTCTTTCTCCCGAACTGCGGCGCCTCAACCTCTCCGTGATTGAACTCCTCCTCCGAGAGAATGCCCACAAGATTTCTGAACAATGCATACTGCGTATGCAACGCCTGCACAGCCTCCTCGGTCGTTGCGGAGGGAGCGCGTCGGTTCATGAGAAACCGTTCACGCATGGAGATGAATCCCCATGCTCCGCTCGCCACGCCATGTCCGTACACTTCCAACGCGCCGGCAATATGCGCCATTTGTTGACCGACCGAGAACGAACTCTCTGTCGGTTTCCAGTCAAGTTTGTCGGGCGGAGCCAGGCGGAACAACGATTCGGTGGGGGGAATCAGATCGTCGAAATACTTGAGGTAATCATGGATGGTCATGGCGCGCTCCCCGGAAATCGATCAATCATGAGTCTTTAAAGAATTTTTTTCAGAAGCGCCGGGTCCACATTGCCGCCGCTGACAATAGCGCACACCTTTTTACCCGTGATTCCGAGGACGTTGTGGAAAACGGCTGCGGGGGCGACGGCGCCCGTGGGTTCCACGACAACCTTCATGCGCTGCAGCATGAACTTCATCGTCTCGATCACCTGATCATCGGTCACGGTGATGACATCGTCCACGTATTTCATGATCAACTCGAAGTTCCTTATGCCGACCGCTTGCGTCCTCATCCCGTCGGCAATCGTGTCAGGAGGATCGATCCGCACGATCTCTTTTTTGCGGAAGGTCTGGTAGCAATCGTTCGCCGCCTCCGTTTCCACGCCGATCACCTTCACTCCGGGGAAAAGATGTTTCGCGGCAACGGCATTCCCCCCGATCAACCCGCCCCCGCCGATGGGTACGAAGAGATAGTCGAGCGTCTCCAGCGCCTGGGCGATCTCGACCGTCACGGTCCCCTGCCCCGCGATGATCATGTCGTCGTCGTAAGGGGGAACGGGGATGTACCCATGGCGTTCCTGAAGCTCGCGGGCAGTCCGCTCACGGGCATCGGAAGAGTCTTCGCAAAACACCACCTCTGCGCCGTATGCACGGGTTGCCTCCACTTTAATAGAGGGGGAGTTCCTGGGCATCACGACCGTGGCCTTGACTCCCAGCAATTTCGACGCCAGGGCAACCCCCTGCGCGTGGTTCCCGGAGGAATGGGCTACGACCCCTTTGCTCCGTTCTTCCGGTGTCAGGGAGAAAATCTTATAGTAGGCGCCCCGGATTTTAAAGGCGCCAATACGCTGCAGGTTCTCCGCTTTCAACAACACTTCATTCCCCGTCCGCTCATTGAGGGTCCGGGATGACAAGAGCGGCGTCCGGTGCACGACCGGCATGACTACATGGTAGGCTTTATTGACATCTTCAAAGGTAATCATAGGCGGGAAAAGGTAGAGAAATTGGAGGTTTTTGACAAGATAAAAATCGTGAGAAATGAACTGCATCCACCTTCCATGGCGCCACAGAGACTCAGAGAACACAGAGATTCCGGCGTTTTATCGATCGGATGAAGGCATTCCGAAAAATGACCACTTCATGGGGTCCGGCAAGTATCATAGACGGTTTTTCTCCGTGGCCTCTGTGTCTCTGTGGCTGATTCATAGCGCAGAATATTTCAAAAAAGTCCTTGCATCGGAGGGAGATTCTCCCTATACTTTACCTAAGTAAAGTATGAAAGCCGTCAAACAAAAAGATATCGACGAGTTGTTTTCCGCCATCGTTCAGCTGGAATCGATGGAGGAGTGCCGGAACTTCCTGCGTGATCTGCTCACGGAGACGGAGATCCGGGAGTTTGCAGAACGCTGGAAAGTGGCGCGCATGCTCTCCCAGGGAACACCGTACACCCGAATCGAACAGGAAACCGGACTCAGCTCCCGCACCATTGCCCGCGTCCACAAGTGGATGAAAACGGGCAAGGGGGGCTACACGATGATGTTGAAACGACGGAAGATGATCGCAACCCTTTAATAACTTTTTTTTCCACAATCACTTTATCTTAGTAAAGCAACCATGATTGCCAGGAACGGGCGACTCAAGATCGCCATCCAAAAAAGCGGACGACTGACGGATGAATCGGTGAACCTTCTGCGGGCATGCGGCCTGGAGTTCGAGTTCTCCAAGCAGGGCCTGTACTCCCCTTGCAAGAACTTCG
>DKJQ01000347.1:2636-4201 GCA_002454845.1 Ignavibacteria bacterium UBA6688 | reverse complement strand
TTTGAAACGCGTCGATAAGGACAAACGAGATGGGGGAGGAGGCGATGATCAGTGCAGTGATACCGGATGGGACCCACTGTTCCGCCCACGCCACAACGCCGTTTCCACCCAACAGCAGCAAACCGCCGACGATGGTGGCGGACTTCCACTGGTTCAATGTCGGCCGTACCGGAGTCCGGGTTTGTACCCAGGAGTACAAGATGATGCCGGACACGATGAAGCGTGCACCCGCCATCAGGAACGGAGGGATTGTCTCGACGGCGAACCGGATGCCGAGATACGTCGAGCCCCAGATGATATACACGGCGGCGAACGCGGAGGCTATTTTCAAACGCGAAGGAGAAGAAGACATAACAGACCTGACGACAGCCCTTCTGAATCAAAACGTGGTGGAGCGATGGAGAAGATGCGCGGGGAGCATGGTGGTGCCACGCGGATCTTGTCGATTCAAACGGGGGATAATATAAGAAACATTCAGGCGAATATATAGAGGAGACCTGAACGGAAAGAAAGAAAATCTTGCCGGGTCAATGATCGCTTGCTTCGTGCAAGCGGTTGTGCATCAAGCAATCGAGGCTAGACATCAAGTCGCTTTTCATACGGCACGGTCTCACCATGCTCGAGATACCGTCGGAGAATTCGCAGGTACATGGCCCAACAAAAGCATGAAATCCGATAGTGTTCATTTATCTCCGGCCAGCCTCGATGGTGGAACCGTACCGTCGTCGAGCCATTGTGCTCTTCCAGGTGAAACCCGACACGCGTTCCAATCCAGTCTTTATCGGCCTGGAAAATTTCCAGCTCAAAATCGGAGTTCGGGATCCATTTCGTTACCCGGCCACGCCAGTCATATTCAAGGCCAAACGACAATTCGTAAATCCCGCCTTCCTTTCCTTCCCCTGAGGAGTGTTGCGTCCACCACTGATCCAGTCCGGCCGGGTTGCTCACCGCCTGAAAAACCCGCTCCGCAGGCGCTGCGATGTAAAAGTCGTGATTAATATCAGCCATGAACCAAGCCTCCTTTTTCTGAATTCCTGTTTCACCCCCGCTCCCCTGCGATCAGTTTCACCTACGTCCTGTTTTTCCAATTCCACCATTTCAACTTCTCGGGATCGTGGCGTTTGTGTTCGGCGAAATAGACCGCGCACCGGAAGACGTAGAGCAGACACCGGTCGATTTGCACTCCTTGTTGTTCGCATCGCTTCGCGTACAGCAACTCGGGGTCTTTTCCCTTGAGGTCCGGGACAGATCGGATGCCGAGTTCCCACAGGTCCACCGCGATGCTCTTACCGATGCCGGGGATGACCTGCAATTCTTTGATAACCGCCGGTTTCAATGTTCTCATAGGTTTCCTGAAGATGGGAAAAGAATATCCGGCAAACAACCGAAACAGCGAATTACTTGGTTGGTGTGGCGAACGTCAGGATGTATCCGTCCAGGTCCTTGATCGAAAATTCCTCCATGTCGTAGAATGTTTTCGTCAATTCCTGAACAATCTCGGCCTTCCCCTTGACCTTCCCGTAGAAGCTCTTTGAATCTTCCATCTTGATAAAAAGTGTGAACGC
>DKJQ01000347.1:0-2490 GCA_002454845.1 Ignavibacteria bacterium UBA6688 | reverse complement strand
TCATCATCGCCCAATCGAATTGTCCCGAATCCGGAACCGACGCAACGAACTCGAAGCCGAGCACATCGCGGTAAAACTCAATGGTCTTGTTGACGTCATGCACCATCAGGTTGGGAGTCATGGACTGCATCATAGCGGGTTTCTCCTGTGCTTGTGTAATGGTAGGAAGGAAAATCAGACATATCAAAATGATTTTCATAAAATTTCTCCGAATTTGTTTCCATTGATCTTTTTGAACAATATACACTCGAACGCATCATTTTTACAGAAGCTAACCACTGTGCTGGTGGCGAAAGCAAAAGGTCACGTGATCATTCACCAGTCCACATGCCTGCATGAAGGCATAGCAAATCGTTGATCCCACGAATTTGAAACCACGTTTCTTCAAATCCCTGCTCATCGCGTCCGATTCGGGAGTGGTTGGGGCGATCTCATTCATCGTTTTCCAGCGGTTGGTTTTCTGCCTGCCGCCGACAAACTGCCAGATGTAGGCATCGAATGTCCCGAACTCTTTCTGCACAGCGAGAAACGCTTTGGCGTTTCCGATGGTTGCGGCAATTTTGAGTCTGTTCCGGACAATCCCCTCGTTTTTCAGAAGCGCACGGATTTTCTTTCCGTCATACCGGGCGACTTTGTTTGCATCGAAATTATCGAACGCCTTCCTGTAATGTTCGCGCTTGCGGAGAATGGTAATCCAGCTCAGACCGGCCTGGGCTCCTTCGAGGATCAGCATTTCAAACAACTTCCGGTCGTTATGGACCGGCACTCCCCATTCGCGATCATGGTACACCCTATACAGCGGGTCGCCTTCACACCAGGAGCATCGCTTGACTTCTTTTTTCATCTGCGCAATCGTTTCCTTTCCTTTGCGACTGAAACCGCCTGGAGCAGCAGCGGCATGAGAACATCCTGTCGAATTTCTTTGGCGGACCGGATCGTAACCTGGCGGACCTGCGTTCCGCGCCCCTCGAGCACACCATCCGGATCTGAAAGAAGGACACCATATTCAAACCCCAGCACAATGCGATCCTGGAACGGGGCCAGGAAGCCAACATAGGCCGAAGTCGTACCCAACGGCGCACGATATCCGATAATGTTCCAACCGGGATAGACCCGCTCGAGAACATCCGGAACGGCTTTTCGTACCAATGTCCGCAGCGTTCGTGCAAGGGATTGAATGTTGTCGGGGACCCGGTTGAGGTACTCTTCTACAGATTGCTCTTTGGCTCTCTTTCGCTGATGTTTCATGGTGCGAATGACTCCAGGAATGCGCGGTGCGATCGTTGATGATTCTCACGTATCGATTGGTTTTCTGCACTGTTGGCGAAGAACGTCCCCCAATCAGGCCGGCGGCTATCACGATCCTGAATGGCATACTCCTGACCGAGGCGCCACGAGCTTAACACCTTGCCGGTATTTTTGAAATGGTCCGGATTGGCGGCAAGCGCGGCAATCCCGCGCCCGACAAACATCGGTGTTTCCGACGCGAGGAAGTTGGGATCTTTCTTTCCGCCGTCGCGCCAGTTCTCTTCCGTCACGCCGAAATACTCCAGCATGGCTTCGGACCGGAGGAAGCCCGGTGTAACTGCGACCGACGTGATGTTGTGCGGGCGCAACTCTTCGCTCATCGCGAAGGCATTTCTGATCACAGCCGATTTGACAAAATCGTAAAAAAACGTGCCACGGTACGCCGCCGTGTCGCCGTCCGTGATTTCCACGATCAGTCCCTTTCCGCGGCCGAGCATCAAGGGGACGGCGTAGCGGCAGGTGATCATATGCGAAAAGACCGCACGTTCGATCATGGCAAATCCCTTTTTCAGATCGAGCTTCCAGAACGGCTTTCCCCACTCCGTCAGAACATCCCCTCCCCAGACATCGTTGATAAGGATGTCGATGCCCCCCCGTTCCCGCTTGATGCGGCCGACGAGTTTCTTCACCTGCTGCTCATCCGTATGGTCCGTTTGGACGGCGATCCCTGTTCCTCTGTGAGCACTCACCATCTGCGCCGTCTCATCGATCGTCTCCGGTCGTTTTGCGGGGTCGAAGGCGGACCAATCCTTGCGCGAGCGTGCGTACTTCTTCCCTTTGACACTTCGCCCCGTACAGTAGACTATTGCGCCGGCTTCTCCGAGCGCCACCGCAATGCCCCGTCCCGCCCCGCGTGTGGCTCCCGCGACCACAGCGACCTTGCCTTTGAGAATTCCCATGATGTTGCTCCTCCTTCATTCGTATCCGGGATATGATAATCAAACAACGGGTGTAAGATACAGCAAGGGAGTGACAACCCTATGTCAGCATGTTTTTGTGGGTTTTTGCCAGTAAAAGCTTAACACACCTGCCTGCCGGCAGGCAGGGAGATCGCAGAGGAAGTTATTATCCGCCTTCGGCGGGCTTATAATAGGAAATATTTGTTAAAGCATAAAAAAACTTTCTGGGATATTAATGATCCTGGGGATTCGTTGAGTAGGTGACGGTCACCTTTATCGAGAT
>DKJQ01000046.1 GCA_002454845.1 Ignavibacteria bacterium UBA6688 | reverse complement strand
CATGATCCCGATGCGGGATGGGTCAAAACTGTACACCCAGGTCTATTCTCCAAAGGACGGATCGGCAAAGTACCCGATCCTGTTGACGAGAACGCCGTATAGTGTCGGAAATTATGGTGCTGACCAGTTTCGTGCGGTCATCGGTCCGTCCCCCGAGTTCACCCGTGAAGGGTACATCGTCGCCTATCAGGACGTGCGTGGAAAATTCAAGTCGGAGGGGGAGTTCTTCCATCATCCTCCCTACATACCGAACAAGAAGAGTCCCAAACAGGTTGATGAAAGCAGCGATGCCTACGATACCATCGAGTGGTTGCTCAGGAATCACCCCAACCACAACGGGCGAGTGGGGGTCTGGGGAATTTCCGCTGGTGGATATACAGCCGCCAAGGCCATGATCGATGCCCATCCTGCCTTGAAGGCGGCTTCTCCACAAGCCGCTGCCTCGGAACAGTGGATCGGGGATGATTATCACCATTACGGGGCATTCCGCCTCGCATACGGATTCAGCTGGACATCCGGCAACGCGCGGATCCGTGCCGGGGTCACGGAACAACGACCGCCGTCTTTTGACTATGGGACCCCCGATGGCTATCGTTTTTTTCTCGAACTCGGCCCTATTGCTAATGTGAACAAACGTTACTTCAAGGATGAGGTGCCGACGTGGAACGAATTCATGAATCATCCCGATTACGATGAGTATTGGCAGGCGAAGAACGTCCCGAAGGACATGAAGAATATCACCTTCGCCGTGCTGAATGTTATTGGCTGGTTCGACGCGGAAGACTATTATGGACCCTGGGCGGTCTACCATGCAATCGAGAAATTGAATCCGAAGAACAAGAACCATGTCGTCGTAGGTCCGTGGAGCCACGGAGGCTGGGCTCGCTCGGACGGGGACCGGTTGGGGGATATCCGGTTCGGCTCGAAGACGGCCGAGCATTTCCGCAAGAATGTCGAACTTCCCTTCTTCAATTTCTATCTCAAGGATAAAGGCGCCATTGCCATTCCAAAGGCCTTTGTGTTTGAAACGGGATCCAACCAATGGAAATCGTATGACGCCTGGCCCCCCAGGCAGGTGGAACAGAGGAATTTGTACTTGCATGCCAATGGGAAGCTCTCCTTCACAGCCCCCACCAGCCAAGATGCCGCAGACTCCTATGTCGGCGACCCCGCCAAGCCCGTTCCTTTCACTGCTGAAACCCGGACCAACCAGGGATCGCTCTGGATTGTGGAAGATCAGCGTTTTGCCGCCAGCCGACCCGATGTCCTCATCTACGAGTCCGAAGAGTTGACAGAGGATCTTACGATTGCAGGATCCATCATTGCCAACCTGTTTATTTCAACCACCGGCACGGATGCCGATTACGTGGTGAAGGTGATTGATGTATTTCCCGGGAAGACGCCGGACAATGACCCGAATCCAAAGGGAATCCGCATGGGCCATTACCAGTTCATGCTGGCCGGCGAAGTGTTCCGCGCCAAGTACCGCAATAATTATTCCAAACCTGAACCGCTGGTGCCGGAGATGGTCACCGAAATCAGGTACGATCTGCTGGACAAATACCACACGTTCAAGAAGGGGCACCGGATTATGGTGCAGGTGCAGAGCTCGTGGTTCCCGTTGATCGATCGGAATCCTCAGAAATTTGTCAATATCTACCAGGCCGTGGAATCCGACTTTCAAAAGGCCACGCACCGGATTCATCGTTCGTCCTCCAGTTCTTCACATATCAAACTCAATGTCCTGAAGAAGTAGGGAAGATCCAGTCACTGAGTGGGCACGAACACCTGAGAAGGGAAGTCCATGACCATACCACAAAGGATAAGACTCGTCTGTTCAGCGCTTCTGGTCGCCTTCTCGTTGACTTGTTCCATCTCGGTTGCCCAGGAACAATCGTACGATGTCAAGGCGCATTATGACAAATCCGAGGTTATGATCCCGATGCGCGACGGGATCAAACTCTTTACCATAATCTATTCTCCCAAGGACAAGTCATCCCATCATCCGATTATCATCACGAGGACCGCGTATGGGATCGGTCCGTACGGTCCGGACAACTACAGGCCCGTGATTGGACCGAACAATGACTTCGCCCGTGAGGGATATATTGTCGTCTACCAGGATTCCCGGGGCAAATTCAAATCCGAAGGGGGGTTCATTCACCACGTCCCTTACAAGGCAAAAAAAGGTCCAAAGGAGTTCGATGAGAGCAGCGATACCTACGATACCATCGATTGGCTTGTGAAACATGTTCCCAACAACAACGGCCGCGTAGGTCAGTGGGGGAATTCTTGGGGTGGATGGCAAGTGTCGTTGGGGATGATCGACGCCCACCCTGCACTGAAAGCCTCCAATCCTCAAGCCCCTCCACAGGATCAGTTCCTGGGGGACGACCATCATTCCAACGGCGCGTTCCAGCTCATGTACTGTTTCAGTTGGATGATGCGGAGCGGCCGGGCAAGGGAGGGAGGACCGACGGAAGAGAGGCCTCCGCCATTTCGCTATCCTATGCCGGATGGGTACAGGTTTTTCCTGGAGTTGGGTGCAATGTCGAATGCCGACCGCGATTATTTCAAGGGGCAATCTCCCACCTGGAATGATTATGCTAAGCATGGCACGTACGATGAGTACTGGCAGGCGCGCAATGTCTCCAAGGACCTGAAGAACATCAACCATGCGGTGTTGATTGTCCTGGATTGGTTCGATGCTCAGGATTTCTGGGGTCCGAACAGGATGTATCACGCCATGAAGAAATATAATCCGAACAACAAAACATACCTTGTCGCCGGGCCATGGTCTCACGGAGGACACAACGGAAGGTCGGGCGATTCATTGGGATTCGTGGGGTTTGGATCAAAGACGAGTGTGTATTTTAAAGAGCAGGTGCTCCTCCCATTCTTCAACTATTATGTCAAGAACCAGGGCTCGTTGAATCTCCCCCCGGTTCTGGCGTTCGAAACCGGTGCCAATAGGTGGCACTCCCTTGATATCTGGCCCCCACCACAGATAGAGGCGAGGAGTCTCTTTTTGCTTGATGGAGGAAAGGTGGGATTTCAGCCTCCTGCACGTTCATCCGCTGATGCCTTTGATTCGTATGTGAGCGATCCCGCCAAACCCGTCCCGTATTCCGCCACGATCACAACGTCGGAAGGGAACCTCTTCATGGTGGAGGACCAGCGGTTTGTCTGGGGGCGTCCGGATGTCCTTGTCTATGAGTCCGAGGCCTTGTCGGAAGATATCACGATTGCAGGATCGATCACGGCGAACCTCTATGTTTCTACGACGGGGACCGATGGGGATTGGGCTGCAAAGCTCATCGATGTGTATCCGGACGATCATCCGGATCCATCCCCAAACCCGCAGAATGTCCGGATGGGCGGGTTTCAGCAGTTGCTCGCGGGGGACATTATGCGCGGGAAGTTCCGGAATAGCCTCAAGGATGTTGCGCGGCTGACACCCGTTGTTCATTCCCAGATGGGTCCTGAAGCAAAAAAACTGGCGGGGGTGGATCCGATGGTTCCCAATCAGGTCGCGCACCTGGAGTTCGGGTTGGGGGATAAGTTCCACACGTTTAAGAAGGGACACCGGATCATGGTGCAAATCCAAAGCACATGGTTCCCGATGTTCGATCGTAACCCTCAAACGTTTACCGATATTTATCGCGCTGTGGACGCGGATTATCAAAAGGCCACGCACAAAGTCTACCGTTCGCCGTCGAACCCCAGTCATATCAAATTCAACGTTGTGAAACGCTAACGTGTTAGAATGCCGGACGCCCACGGTTCCATCGAAAGGTCCTACGCCATGAAATTCTGTGCCATTGCTGCAGCGTCGGTGATGTCGATGTTCCTCGTCGCATGGGGTTCGGGAGACCTCGTTGCCCAGGACCGGTATGATGTGAAGGCGCACTACGTCAAGACCGAGGTGATGATCCCGATGCGGGATGGAGTGAAACTCTTCACAATTATTTATGCGCCCAAGGAGAAGTCCCGGGAGTATCCGATTCTCCTGACCCGTACTGCCTATGGCATCCCTCCCTATGGACCGGATAATTACCGGACGGTTGTCGGACCAAATAATGAATTTGCCCGTGACGGATACATTGTCGTCTATCAGGACGCAAGAGGTAAATTCAAGTCGGAGGGGGAGTTCATTCATCACGTTCCTGTGATTAAAAATTCCGAAAGGCCGAATGAAAGCAAGGACACCTATGATACTATTGACTGGCTTGTCAGGAACGTGCCGAATAATAACGGCAGGGTGGGGCAGTGGGGGATTTCCTGGGGTGGATGGCAGGTCTCGATGGGCATGATTGATGCTCACCCGGCGTTAGAGGCATCCTCTCCCCAGGCGCCTCCGCAGGATCAGTTCCTGGGGGACGATCACCATTCAGGCGGGGCATTCCAACTGATGTACGCTTTCGCGTGGATGTCGGGAAATGCGCGCCAGCGACGCGCTCCATCCGAACGTCAGGACGTCCGGTTCGATTACGGCACACCGGATGGAGTTGAGTTCTTCCTGAACCTCGGAGGCGCATCCAATGCCAGACGCTACTTTGAAGACGATGTCCCGACCTGGAACGATTACATGAAGCATGGGACATACGATGAATACTGGCAATCCCGGAACGTACCGAAGGACCTGAAGAACATCAACCATGCCGTGCTGATCGTTGCCGGCTGGTTCGATGCTCAGGATTTCTGGGGACCGTTCCGCATGCATAAGGCCATGAAGGAGTTTAATCCAACCAACAAAACGTACACCATCATCGGCCCCTGGCATCACGGCGGATGGGGGCGTGTGGATGGAGACACGTTGGGTCACCTGAACTTCGGGGCAAAGACCGGCGAGTACTACCGCAAGAATATTGAAAAGCCCTTCTTCGATTATTTTCTGAAGGACGCGGGGAAGTTCACCATGCCCCCGGTCATGGCATTTGAAACCGGAGCAAACACCTGGCGATCGTACGACGCGTGGCCCCCCGCCCATACGACCGAAACCCGGCTCTACTTGCGCGAAAACGGGAAGCTTGGGTTTTCGCCCTCCGCCGATGCGAACGGAGCAGATTCATTTGTCAGTGATCCCGCAAAACCCGTACCGTATTCCGCGGAGATCAGGACGATCGAAGGTCACACGTTCATGGTGGAGGACCAACGATTTGTCTGGACGCGGCCTGATGTGCTCGTCTATCAGACCGATGTTCTGAGGGAAGATGTTACGATTGCGGGACCGGTCCTGGCAAAGCTTCACGTTGCGACCACCGGGACGGATGCCGATTTCGTGGTGAAGGTGATTGATGTCTTCCCGGGAGATACCCCCGATCCCAGGCCCAATCCTTATGGAGTGCGGCTGGGCGGGTTTCAAATGCTCCTTGTGGCGGATATCCTGAGAGCCAAATTCCGGAACAGCTTCACGACGCCCGAGCCGATGGTTCCGAACAGGATGACGGCGCTTGAATTCCCGCTTGGCGACAGGCATCACACGTTCAAGAAGGGGCATAAGATCATGGTTCACATTCAGAGCACGTGGTTTCCGATGTTCGACCGGAACCCACAGACATTTGTCGATATTTATCACGCAAAGGATTCCGACTATCGGAAGGCGACGCACACCGTCTATCGGTCAGCGACAGCCGGCTCTTTTGTCACCCTGACACTTCAGAAAAAATAGCCCGATGCGTCGGCGCATCATGGATTTGCATCATTCCGCTACCATGCACAACAGGAACCTTCCGCAGTGTCAATCCTGCATCGGCGATATCTTGAATAATCCTACCCGCGGGTGGATGCTCCTCACGATCGAGGGAACCATCCGCCCCCGTTCTTCTTTCGCCGGGAGCGGAACCAAGATGGGCCATGCACTCACGCATGGTAGGTTCTCGATTCATTCTTGAACAAAGGAATTCACCAACGTATGACGAACACTATCAACGTCGTTCAGTACGGGCTCGGCCCCATCGGCACTGAGTCGGCAAGGAAAATCCTTGAGAAATCGGATAATGGGATTCGCCTGGTCGGCGCAATCGACATTGACCCGAAAAAAGTGGGAAAGGACCTTGGGGAGATTTTGGGGAGCAAGGAACGTCTCGGCATCACCGTTTCCAATGATGCGCGTGAAGTGTTCCGGTCCACGAAAGCCCATGTAGCAGTCCATACAACTTCTTCGTTTCTCGAGAAAGTGTTCTCGCAGTTGGCACATTGCGCCGAGTCCAAGGTCAATGTCGTATCGTCAACCGAAGAGTTGTTCTATCCATACGACAGGCATCCGAAGATCGCCGAGGAGCTGGATGCTCTTGCAAAGCGGAACGACATCACGATTGTCGGCACGGGGGTGAATCCTGGTTTTGTTATGGATACGCTCCCGCTCATGGCGACCGGCATGTGCACGAAGATCCGCAGTATCAAGGTGGAACGTATCGTCGACGCGTCGCATCGCCGTCTTCCCCTGCAGCGAAAGATCGGCGCCGGAATGTCCGTGACCGATTTTGAAGAGAAGAAAAAGTCGGGGACGTTCGGGCATATCGGCCTGCGGGAGTCGTTATTGTTTATTGCCGCGGGCCTCGACTGGCACCTCGAGAGAGTCGAGGAAAGCCTGGAGCCCATGATCGCCACACGCGATATCAAGACACCGTATTTCGAGGTGGCGAAAGGACAGGTGAGTGGCATCCACCATCTGATCAGCGGGTACAACAATGCAACCCATTCCCTCTCCCTGAATCTTAAAATGTACATAGGCGCGGAGAATCCGCATGATTCGATTTTTGTGGATGGGGATCCTCCGATAGACCTGGTGATCAAAACGGGCGTCTTTGGTGATAGTGCCACGGTCGCCGCATTGGTGAACGTAATCCCCCTCGTGGTTGCCTCGGCCCCGGGCTTGATGACCATGAAAGAGTTGCCGGTTCTCCGGTCTCTCGGAAGTTAAGCTGTGACGGTGCTATGATGCAACGAAGAGGATGCCGGCACAACTTCTGTGCGCACACCTCCGGTTCTTGTGTTCACTCACACTCCCTGCATGCGCCTCAAACCACCCTCGCTCACCACCCAGATCCTGATCGCCTTCGTGCTCGGAATCGGGTGCGGCGTTTTCTTTCCGGGATTTGGACAACGACTTGACATCCTCTCCACCATGTTTATTCGCATGGTGTTGATGATTATTGCCCCGCTTGTTTTTTCCACATTGGTTGTGGGGATCGCCGGAGTAAGCAATACCGGCACTCTGGGTACCCTTGCCCTGAAGTCCTTCCTCCTGTTTTTCCTGGCAACCGGCCTTTCCCTCGCAATCGGTTTCGGTGCGGCATTTCTCCTCCAGCCGGGGGAGGGGATACTCGGCGTCTTGGGTGAGGTGGGACAAATGTCGGGTTCCGTTGCAGTTGTGCCGGAGCAGGAGTCGTTCTGGCTCAGGCTCATACCAAAAAGCGTCGTGGACGCCATGGCGCGGGGCGATGTTCTGCAGATTGTCTTCTTTTCCGTCTTCTTCGGTGTTGCGCTGCGCGCCGTGGGGGAACGAGGAAGGGATGTCCTTGGCTTCTTCCGCGCGTTGACCGAGATCATGTTTACATTTGCAGGCTATGTGATGCTCGCCGCTCCCATTGGCGT
>DKJQ01000285.1 GCA_002454845.1 Ignavibacteria bacterium UBA6688 | reverse complement strand
GGCCGGGTCTGTCGCAATGACCGTCGGTCGGGTCGTGTCCGCAAAGATGCCTGTCGTGAAGTTCCAGACATAATTGCTTGCCAACGCGTTGCCGGCGAGGTCTCTTGCCCCGGTGGTAATGGTGCCGGTGTAGGTCGTGTTGGGCGAAAGATTATTTGTCGGGACAAACGTTGCTGCGAAGCTTGGTCCGGCATAGGAAACCGATCCCGTCACGACAGTGGTGCCGGGGCCTGTCACCGTAAAGGTGGAGGCGGTGATGGTCAAAGGATCCATGGCCTCGCTGAAGGTTGCCGTGATGATCCTTCCGGAAGCAACATCTGAGGTTCCGGCGGGGCCGACTGTTTTATTGAATGTCCCGCCCGGGAGATTGTCCGTGGTTTCTGTTGGTATCACTCTGCTAAGGGGAACACCTGTGGCGTTATTGATGGGATCTGTAGAGACCACCGTCGGCGCAGTACCATCCAGCGCTGCACCGGTGGAAAAGCTGCAGACAAAGTTGTATGTAAGCCCATTGCCTCCCATGTCCTTCACACCGCTGGCGCCGCCCTTGATTGTGTACGTATAGGTCGTGCCGACCGTAAGATTGCTCGAAGGGGTGAAGGTTGCAATGCTCGTGGCGCTCACGTAGGTCACCGTCCCTGGGACGGGGGTTCCCGTCGGTCCCGCCAGCGTGAAGGTGGCTGTGGTGACGGTTGAGGAGTCCATGGCCTCGTTAAAGGTTACAGTGATTTTTTGGCTGAGGGGGACGCCCGTAGCCTCACAGCCCGGAGTTATGCTGCCGGCGAGAGGAGGAGTATTGTCGAAAACACCAATAACTCCGCCGTCTTCCTCGCTGCATCCGGCCATCATCAAGATGAAGAGGAGAGTGGCGGTCAATCCCGCGGAGGCGTGGAAACCGATGGACACATGAATCATTCGTGAGAAATACACCCGAAGTCTTAAGGCAATTGATGGACTTGCAATTGGAGAGTTCATAATGCTCCTCCCTCGAACCATTTTTTGTTATGGTTATTTCTCTTCATCTCTATCAGATCAAGCTCACGAATGCAGCAACCCCGGATAGCACGATCAAGACTCCGGAAATTCTGTTTACCCATTGGAGTCCGCCGGAGTTCAGTTTGTTCCTGAACAATGTAGCAACGTACCCAAGACCGAGAAACCAGAGAGATGAACCCACAGCCACTCCAAGGACAAGAATGAATGCCGAGAGGATGCTCAGCTTTTGTCCCAGCCCAAACGCGGCGAACACGGCAACAAAGGCGAAGATGGTCACCGGATTGGTGAGTGCGAGAAGAAAGGAGGTGACGAACGATCCCAACAACGCTTTGTGGACGACAGGGATGCTGGGGTTCGCAAGTTTGATCCGAAACGTCCTTATCCCGAGAAACAGGAGTAATCCTCCTCCAACCAGACGCAGCCAAAACTGCTGGCTCGCGATAAGATCTGAAACGAACGTGAGGCCGAACGCGGCAAAGGCGGCGTACAGCGAATCCGCAGCCGCGGCCCCAAGACCGACAACCAGGCCGCGCGTGTGCCCCTCTGCGAGTGTCTTGCGGATGCACATGATTCCGATCGGCCCGACGGGCACTGCCATCGCGAAGCCGATAATCAGTCCTTTGAGGAAAAAGATTGGATCCATATTCTCAAGGCCCGATACGGTCGTTGTTGGGACTGGGTGGGTTGGTGTTTTGGTCTCTTACGATTCTCATCATCAATCAAGCTGGTTCACTCTGTTCTTCACACGCGCAAACGGTTGATGTGCCATTCACGCGGGAGGGAAAAGAAAGTTGATCCGTCAGGTCGCATTATGAAGGTGATCCTTAGTTTGTGACGACTCGGGATGTCAATTCAGCGGTTACGCGCTTGGTCGAATGAACATATCCCCATTTGCACTCTAGTCGGACCGGGCCTCCGGATTTTTGGAGTGTAATCCAGAAAGTTTCATATTTTGAAATATCCCGTCCATAGGAGAGCGAGTCATTCGTTGGTGGAGATAGGGGGTAGCGATAAACATCGGCTTTTTGGAAAAGTGAAAGCATGAAGGTGTTTCCCCAAACAGCAGCTGGGACGTTTTTCGAGATCTTGAGCAGACCATTCTTTACTGTCAACTCAAAGGTAGCCGAGGTGTCGAGAATGGTGTAAGTGGTATCATATCGATACGGTGCTGTATATCGTTGTCGTATTTCGATTGCGATACCGATAAACGTTTGTTTGATAAGGAAGGTTGAGCTGTCCTGGAAAACGGAAGCACCAGTCACCTCCCATAGAAGGTCACCGTCGTAGACGCCCGTCGACAAATAAGGTTCATTGTTATCGAAGTAACCATAGTGATATGAAAAGGTCCAGGAGTTACCCACCTTCAATGGCCAGTAATCGCCGTTGCGATCGGGTAAGGAGCTTGTTAGATCCTCACAGCTTGAAAGAAACACCAAGACAAGACCGCAAACGAGGAGGATTCGGAAGCGAACTGATCGTATACGATGCAACATGTATTGATGTCGGTTCATGCTGATCACTCCTTTCGGAGTCGGACACCGTTCGTCGGTCCCTGCCGCCTTGTTCTCATAACGTTTCACACTCCGCATACGCGATCAGTTATTTTTCATTTTGAAATTTGAAACCATGGCAACGGCGGAAGCCAAAATGAAAATTACGGACCAACCGAGAGCTGGTCCGACACGTTTTCCTGTCTCCATGATCGTTTCGCCCCGTATTGGTGAGCGCGGGCGACCCCGTATGGAAACCCGTACGCCTTCCTTCGAGATATCGCCGTGGAGTCCTATCCCCCGTCGGGAGGCGTACAACACCGCTGCGGTACCTCCCAGCAGAGTACCGATAAACAATCCCTTTGCGAGACTGGAGAAACCACTACCCTTCTGTGCCATAGTCCTCTCACTTTGTTGATGAAGGGGATCATTTTTCTACTGCTCGTGTGCGCTTTACGCAGGCGCCAGCATCCTTGGGCTCCTCAAATCCCCCAATGGAATACACTGAACCGGGAGTGCCGAATCCCCTCCGATCCCGACTCAAAACACTGCTTCTCTGTTCCAAGTATACAATGGATTGGATTTGATTGTAATCGGCCTAAAGGATGAAAAAGTAGTTAATCCTTTATAAAGGTATAAACCGGCCCGAGTTCTGCTTCTTGTCGGGGGGGCCTGGCCGGCGGGCAAAAGATTGCTGAAGACCGTTGATTCCCGGCAAAAAGGAAGGACGATATGGTGATTTTTCTTAAAAATGATAATCACATTCGAGTGCGGTGGCGGCTTCGACAGAGCCCATCATAAGCGCAACGAACGGTTTAACCTGAAGGTCTTCGTTAAATTGCTACTCGCCTCACGGCTTGGCTTCATTGCACAGGAGGTCGCGGCGTAGATGATTCGTATTGTCTCTTTTTAGCGACTTGGCGTGATTGGTTTTGAACCAGCCGGGAGGGAGAATTGAAGAAACACTTTCTGTTCAGTTCGCTTGTCGTGAACCTCGGGAAAATCTCGCGGGTACCTGTTGCTGAAGTACACAAGTTGTTCAAATCCAAGTCTGAGATTGCCGGCAAGTCTGAGCGTGACGCCGGGCTTGAGTATCCCAAGTACATTGTCCCCCGCGTTACCGACATACGTATGGATCCAATAACCATACCCTCGGAGCGTAACGCTCACCCATCCATCGAAATCGAAGGCGGTTTCCAACTTTCCTTCCGCTCCACCCCCGTAATTATAATCTCTGAACTGAGAAGTATCGGGTCCCAATCGAGTGCTGTTTCCGGCGAGCGGTACGATGCCGAGATGCATATCAAGAGAAAGAGTTGCCCTCGCGCCGAGCGGCAGCCTGGCGATCATTCCGCCACCGAATGCGATGGTGCCGAGTTCGAAGGTCGTATTATCCCAGTAATCGTAATGCTGAAATCCCCCGATCAACATTTTCATGGTTCCATGCCGGGTATTCCTGCCAAACAGGAAACCCTGGCCTACAACGTTCCCCAGGATTTTCCCTCCAACCCCGACATTCAGATCTGCCCGAAGCGCGAAATAATCGAAACTCTTTCGCGATCGTTCTTCAAATGGATTTCCGTATTCTAGTTGAATGGTGGACACCTGGCTGAGAGACCCCGTCCCGAAACTTCCTCCGTTGTTCACCAAACGGGCCCCGGCGGAGAACGTCATGGCGAGCGGTTCTTGCTGGTAAATCTCTTCCGAGGTAACCCTGGAGAGATTTCCGTCCAGGAGCCTGCTGAAGGCCCTTGACGGAGCGATGAATGCAGCCAGGAGTTCTCTCAAGACCCTTTCTGATCCGGTCGTCCGATCGTCCAGAACATTCGAGCTGAGCCTGTAAGAGATTTCCCCGAGGAATGCGCCGGTGACGGTGGTGTTGATCAAATCATTGACCGACGGCAGTGTATTCTCCCCAAAGTATTCCCATATCAGACTGCCGCCGAAGGTCAGCGGGAGGGATTCGTAGAAATCATATCCGCTGGTGCGGGTTGCATGGAAATGGCTGATCCCGGAATAGGGACGAAAGAAAAAATTCATCCCGAACCGGTCCGTATCCCATACCGGACCAGTTGTCAGGTTGCGCTTCCAGGAACGAAATCCGATCCTCGCATGATCCAGGTTGAAGAGGTACCGGTCATACGCCCATGAGGTGACGTTGTTCAGCATCACGCCCAATGCGCACGACCACATGGAAGATTTTTGAATGTAGTGCGGATCGTCCTCCCGCAAATCGCCGTACATATTGTATCGAACGGAATCGTCCGGTGAACTATGGGCAGACGAAGGGGGGGGATCAAAGGGATGGCTATAAGCGCTTTTGAAGAGTTGTTGGTAATTCCGTGTGGTCAGGCCTGGAGGGGTGTTCGGAGCAGCATCCTGCGGCTGGATGGTCGTTGTCAGGAAAAACGAGTAGACAGCGAGGCATGGGAGTTTCATGGTATACCGCCGTCGTCGTCCGATTGATCCTCCGCCGGGTTTCCGGAGAGCGTTGGATTTGACAAGAACAGGATGGCACCGGGCCCGCCCTTCCAGGGTGGTCTGTCGTCCGGCGCGTGCGCAGAGAAAAACAATCCCCTCTTCGCGTTGCTGCTACCCCTGACGTTTGAATAAATCCTTTATGGTCTTACCGATACCGGCCACATCCTTCCCGACGTTCGTCTTGAACTGTAGCCATTTGCTTTGTCCTTTGTCCTTATACTCTTTCAGCTTCTTCTTCAGGTCGCGGTTGTTCTGTTTCAGCGACGCCACCTCCTTGTTGTACGTTGCTTCGACCTTGGAACCGGCCTTTTCCACATTCTCTTTCACTGCGTCGAGACTGTTTTTCATGGTTCTCCTCCTTGATTGGATCAATATACCGTAATTCCGATCGCTGGCATTTAGGGCCATTCCCGACCGGATTCACGTCTGTTGCCGATTTTCCTTTTTACTTGATCCCGGGCTTTTATTATTATGACACAACGCTTTGCATGGAACGGGGCTTTGCTTCGGGACCATTCCTCGCTTTGAACCCCTCTGCCTCGCTGTGCGAACTCGTCAAGCGCGTTTTCGTCCGCGGATGACTTCAAGCAACACAACGATAATGGCCACCACCAGAAGAATGTGAGCGAACCCACCAAAGGTGGTGGAAGTAATCAGGCCCAGGAGCCACAACACAATGAGAATAACAGCGATAGTGTAAAGCATGGACATTATCCTTTCATGAGTTGATTGAATGCGTAAAGCAAGAGCAAATCATGACCTGTCCCGTCGTTACTGCCATACGAAGCTTCAGAGGCCTCCGACACAGCCTGCAGGTCACGAATGATGAGTCGATTGCGTATGAGTCTCCGAAGAAACCTGCGGTGCCCGGGGCTTCGCCGCGGCCATTTCTTACAGACGTTTTGTTCGCGGCCGGCTTATCCTTGGTTCCGCTTTGTTCTCCATGGTGGATAATCGTACGTAGTAATCCGGCATTTCGTTGAGGCGCGCCAGAACGATGACGCCTGCCACGACCGGGTGCCCGCGGTCGAGCGCCGTTTGCGGTTCTCTTCGCCCGCGTTCGAGCTCAAGATTCAAACCTATTCTGAACTGGTCGACGCCAAATCTGTTCCACGGGATCCCCAAAACATCTCCAATCCGTTTTGCTTCGTCGCGGCTATACTGTCTCCGCTCGCTCAAGGATCTTGTCGGTTTGGGTTTGTTCA
>DKJQ01000308.1:1259-3494 GCA_002454845.1 Ignavibacteria bacterium UBA6688 | reverse complement strand
CTGGCTCCCCGACACCTTCGGCTATTCCTGGGCGTTGCCGCAGATTCTCAAGAAAACGGGGATTAAATACTTTTCGACAACGAAACTAACCTGGAACGACACCTCCGAATTTCCCTATCATACATTCTGGTGGAAAGGCATCGACGGATCGAAGATCCTGACGCACCTTACACCGGTCGGGTTGGAAGGATCGGTAACACCCAAGGATCTCAAGAAGAGTTGGGAAGCCTTCCAGGATAAAGAAAACAGTCCGCACGTTCTGCAGACCTTCGGCTTTGGCGATGGTGGGGGTGGCCCGACCAAAGAACATCTGGAACACGCCCGGATTCTGAAGACGATCCTGGGCCTCCCTCCTTCCAGGCTTTCGAGCCTCTCAGAGTTTTTTGCACGCTCGGAAGAACACGCCGATGACATCGAAACATGGAATCAGGAGCTCTACCTTGAAAAGCATCGCGGGACCTACACCACCCACGGATGGCTGAAGCGCGAAAACCGTTTAGCCGAAAGGGATCTCTACAACGCCGAGCTCCTGGCAGTACTCGGAACATTGTTCGGACAGAAAGGTGCGGCGCGACGGTATCCCGGCCGCGCACTGGAGAAGAGCTGGAAGACCCTCCTCCTCAACCATTTTCACGATATCCTTCCCGGGACCGCCATTGAACCCGCGTATGAGGATGTCCGGGCGGACTTCCAGGTGATCCGGACCGCGTGCGCATCGGTGCAGGAGACGGTACTGTCCGATGCAATTCAAAAAGAAAAAAAGGGGCAAAAAGAATTTCATTTCTCCCTCTTCAACCCGCTGGCATCGACGCGAAGCGAGTACGTCACCCTTGAGGTCCGCTCAAAGGAGCCGGCATTTATGGTGTGTGATAAGACGGGGATGCCGATCGACCATCAGCTCCTTGGAAGAAGCGGCGGCCTTGCTCATATCCTCTGCTCTGTGGCAGATATTCCACCTTTCTCCTCGAAACAAGTGACTGTCGTTCCACTCAACAGGAAAGAGGGAACGCTCAAGCCCTGGAAGGTCACACCCAAGGCCGTGGAGACCTCTTTGTTCCGGGTTCGCCTCGACTCGAAGGGACAATTCACGTCGTTGTACGACAAGACCTTAAAACGCGAGCTTCTTGCCAAGAACAAGCGGGGCAACGAGTTCCAGACGTTCAAAGACCAGCCGAAGCAATGGGATGCCTGGGATCTCGACCCGACCTATGCTACGAAAGCAACCGAGGTCTTGAAGTGTCAATCGATCAAAGTCATCGAGGAAGGGCCGCTCCGCGCGATCCTGCGCGTCTCGCACAAATCCGATCGCGGCTCAAAGGTTGTGCAGGACATCATCTTCTACCACAGATTGCCCCGGATCGATTTCCGGACCTCCGTCTTCTGGAAGGAACGGCAGACACTGTGGAAGGTGGCCTTCCCGTTGAACCTGAGATCGCAGTATGCCACATATGAGATCCAGTTTGGCGCGGTGCAGCGACCGACGAAAGCCAGCGACCCGGTGCATAAAGCAAAATTCGAGGTCCCGGCCCAACAGTGGGCGGACATGTCGGAATCGAAGTTCGGTGTGAGCCTGCTGAACGATTGCAAGTACGGATACGACGCGCGGGAGAACACCCTGCGCCTCACTCTCCTCCGTTCCCCTTTTTATCCCCATCAGGTGGAGCCTTGGCGGTTCAATGACGACAAGGTCACGGACCAGGGAGAGCATCTGTTCACGTATGCACTCTGGCCGCACCAAGCCGACTGGCGGTCCGGTGAAACCGTTCGCGAAGCCCGTGCGTTGAACAACCCGTTGATCGTTGTTCCCGGAGCCCTTACTCCCTGGCCTTCACTCTTTACGCTTTCTCATGAGAATATCGTTCTTGACAGCATCAAGAAAGCCGAGGAGAGCGATGAAATTGTGATCAGGCTCCACGAAGCCCACGGTCAGTCGACCAGGGCAACCATGGAATTCGGTGTGAGGATTGAACAAGCGTTGGAATGCGATTTGCTGGAAAACGAAGTAGGCAAGCTCAAGCTGAAGAAGACAAAACTCCCCCTCAAGTTCTCCCCGTTCGAAATCAAGACCCTGCGCGTCAGGCTTCGGCCGAAGCGGTAAGGTTGGTTTCTTTCCTTTTGATTTTTTTTTCTGGACGAGTGCCCTCCTTTTATTTTCACGAAGTTGGAAATTACATCGTGACGGCTGCAGCAGACCGGTGCGCGGTTGAAGGTTTCCTTCATCGGGGCACAATCCGA
>DKJQ01000308.1:0-1223 GCA_002454845.1 Ignavibacteria bacterium UBA6688 | reverse complement strand
GCACAATCCGAGTGGAAGGAAATCTTCATCCGTCTCCCCATTATCCTGCCTCAGGATGCAGACGCCATCTCTACCTGTGCCCGAAGCATGATCCGGGCATCGGCAACAAAGCACCCCTGGCCCTCATTCCGTACGATTAATGGATTGATGTCAAGTTCCATGATGCAGGGAAAATCAAGAGCGAGTGTCGACAGGCGCATCAGCGCATCCTCCACAGCCGAAATATCGCGAGGAGACCTCCCCCTTGCTCCTGCCAGCATCCCGTAGGCTTTGATCTCCCTTACCATCTCACTGGCAGTCCGCCTTCCCACAGGCGCGATCCGGAAGCTAACGTCTTTGAATATCTCAACGAAGAGCCCTCCCAGTCCAAACATGAGCACCGGCCCAAACGAGGCATCGCGCTTGATGCCGAGAATAACTTCTTCCCCTCCGGTGACCATCTGCTCCACAATGATTCCTTTGATGCGTGCCTGAGGCGCCGCCTGGTTGACATTCTGCACAATGGCATCAAAAGCATCCATGGCCTGTCGGGCCGTGCGGATGTCGAGGATCACCCCTTTGATATCGAACTTGTGAACGATATCCTCCGATTCCACTTTCATGACAACCGGAAATCCAATCCGCTCGGCAATGGAAGCTGCTTCCTCCCGCGTCGTGGCCAGACCCCGCGGAAGCATGGGAAGACCATAAGCGCCGAGAATACCTATCGACTCTTGCTCCGGGAGATAGGTCTTGCCTGTCGCCTGGGCGTTGGCGAGAAGCGATCCAGCCTCCGCGCGTCGCACATCCGCGAAAGTCGTCACCGACTCATCGACTCGCTCAACGTGCTTTTTGAAGAACAAAGCCTGCGCGTATGCCCTGCACATCGACTCCGGGAGAATGTAGTGAGGGATGCTCCTTTGTTGAAGGACGTTGATCCCGACGGCCACGTCCATTTCCCCCATAAAGGACGCATAGGCCGGTTTTATCTGATTCCCGACAACATCGCATACTTCCCTCGCAATATTTTCGATGTCGGTCATTGACTGAGGTGTGAGGATGACGAACACTCCATCGACATTCTCGTCCTGCAAGGCGCTGCCGATTGCCAATCTGTAGCGATCCGCCCGCGCGTCCCCTATCACATCGACCGGGTTCTTGATGTTGGCCGTGGCCGGCAGCGCCTTTCGGAATATTTCAATTGTCTTGTCACTGAATTTCGCCAGGTGCAGCTTTTCGGCAAC
>DKJQ01000077.1 GCA_002454845.1 Ignavibacteria bacterium UBA6688 | reverse complement strand
TTTTTGATAGATTGTTGCCCGTTTAATTTCTGGAAACAGCAAAATAGAGAGATTGGGGTAGAACATGTACGCAGTTGTCGAAATTGCAGGCCAGCAATTCAAAGTGGCAAAAGCCGACAGGATCCATGTCCCAAAGCTTGAGTCCGAGATCGGCACAAAACTAAAGTTCGAGAAAGTCCTTCTCCTGGGGGACGAAAAGCAGACCAAAATCGGCACACCGTATCTTTCGGGTTCGGCCATTGAAGCAAAGGTCGTCGGACATATGAAAGATGACAAAGTCACGGTCTTCAAGAAGAAACGGCGCAAAGGGTACAAGGTCCGGCGGGGACACCGGCAGCAGTACACTGAAATTGAAATCACCAAGGTTTCCTGAGAATTCTTTCATCGTTGGAGATTGAAGCATGGCACATAAAAAAGGTGGTGGAAGTTCGAGAAACGGTCGTGACAGTAACGCGCAACGTCTTGGCGTGAAGCGTTTCGGAGGCCAGTTGGTCAGCGCCGGCAGCATCCTCGTGCGGCAGCGCGGTACGAAAATGCATCCGGGTACGAACGTCGGCATCGGGAGCGATGATACGCTCTTCGCACTCGTTGAAGGTGTTGTGAAATTCGAGCGCGTTGGAAAAACAAAACAGCGCGTGAGCGTATACCCGTCCGCAGCGTAATTCGGAATTCAAAAAAAGCCTCCTGGATTCAGGGGGCTTTTTTATTTCCCCCCACAGCAAGCCGTGGAGGTATCGCACACGCCCCCAGGACCTGCACCAATCGAAAAAGGAGCACTCATGAAAATCACGGTCATCGGCGCTGGAAATGTCGGCGCAACAGCAGCCCAACGCATTGCTGAAAAGGAACTTGCCAATGAGTTGATTTTGGTTGATGTCGTCGACGGCCTGCCACAAGGCAAAGGTCTCGACATCTACGAGTCTGCCCCGGTCGAGGGGTTCGACACCAGGGTGATCGGAACCAACTCCTACGAAGCCACCGCCGGATCCGATATCATCCTCATTACCGCCGGTATCGCACGCAAGCCGGGAATGAGCCGCGACGACCTGCAGGCAACCAACGCCGGCATCGTCAAGACCGTCACGGAACAGGCGGTCGCACAATCACCGCAGTCGATTCTCATCGTAGTTTCCAACCCGCTCGACGTGATGACGTATGTCGCAATGAAGGTCAGCGGCTTTGAACGTCATCGCGTGATCGGGATGGCCGGTGTGCTGGATTCCGCACGCTTCCGGAGCTTCATCGCCATGGAAATGAATGTCTCCGTCGAAGATGTCAGCGCGTTCGTGCTGGGAGGGCATGGTGATTCCATGGTTCCCCTCCCCCGTTACTCCACCGTTTCCGGTATCCCTCTGCCGGACCTGATGGACCAGGCCACCATCGACCGGCTCGTGAAGCGTACACGAAACGGCGGAATCGAGATCGTGAATTACCTCAAGACCGGAAGCGCATACTACGCCCCCTCTTCGTCTGCGGTCCAGATGATCGAGTCGATTGTCAGGGACAAGAAACGTATCCTGCCGTGCGCCGCGTGGCTTCAGGGGGAATACAACCTGAAAGATGTCTATTGCGGAGTTCCGGTCAAGCTTGGGAAAAAGGGGATCGAAGAGATCATCCAGATTAAGTTGACCCCGGAAGAACAGGCGGGGCTCAATAAATCGGCGGAGGATGTAAAAGCCAGCATCGCCAAGCTTACTCTCTGACCCTTTTGCAGCATTCCAGAAATCAAAAAAAGCCCCATCGAAAAAGATGGGGCTTTTTCTTTCCAGGAACGATGAGAACCTCCCTCAAAGATGAATCAGCCGGAACGAAGAAAGGCTGGAGTCGCACGCTGACGCGTGCGTCAGTGGTACGCCTCAGGCCCTCCGGCTGTTGAGAAATATTTCTTACCTTTGCGATGGTTGCACGCCGTCCAGAGTTGAGAATTTCTACACACGCTTCCGAAGACGCCGTACAGGCACCCCTCTCGTTGTCAAGATTACATTCCCGCCCACGCTCATGTGGCATACCTCTTGTCTGGATATTCAAATCCATGGAACCGGGTCCTGCCATCCCTGAGGACGACATTCTCTCTTCCGTCCCGTCCCAGTTCCTTCATCATCCAAGAGGAGCCTACCTTGAACCAGATCATTCGCAATCTTGCTACGTTCCTGGTTATGACCGCCATCCTTGTCTCCGTCGCATCAGCAGGCGGCTATCAGATCAACGAACAAAACGCCCGCGCCATGGGATTCGCCGGCGCCTTTGTCGCCCAGGCATCCGATGCTTCGGCGGTTTATTTCAATCCGGCCGGACTAGCTTTTCAGAAAGGATGGAAAGTGCTGGGAGGCACCACCCTGATCATCCCCTCAACAAAATTTACAGGACCCTCGCCATCGACAAACAACACATCCATGGAATCACAGATCTTCTATCCCTCCAACCTCTATGTCTCCTATGGGATGCGGGACGGTTTGACCTTCGGGCTTGGAATTTTCACTCCGTACGGACTGGGGAGTGAATGGCCGGCAGATTGGGCCGGACGGAGGCTCTCCGTAAAGACCGACCTCAAAACGTTTTATATCAATCCCTCAGTCGGTTATAAAATCGGCGACACGTTTTCCATCGGCGTGGGTATCAGTTACATCATTGGCGACGTGTCTCTGAAATTCCGCGTCCCCACGTACAGCAGCCTCACACCACCGACTCCTGCAGCAGAGGACGGGACTGCAAGCTTGGAAGCGAATGGAACGGGTTTCGGCTTCAATATTGGCCTCATGTTTAAACCGACGGAGCGGCTTTCCCTCGGGCTTTCGTACCGAAGCATGACAGAGCTCGAGTTCTCCGGTGACGCTACCTTCGCTGACATGCAAGCACTGACGACTTTCTTCCCGGGGGGCTCAGGGACAACAAAGCTTCCGCTGCCAAGTAACCTGGTTGGGGGAATCGCCTACGATGTCACGCATGACATTACGCTCGAGGCAGACTTCCAATATGTCGGTTGGAGCAAATACAACGAGCTCAATGTCGATTTGGAGGAGGGACCAGCTTTTCCCTTTACCGGCAGACCGGTGCAGTCGGACATGACCAGCAAGAAGAATTGGGAAGATGCTTTTCTGATCAGGATTGGAGGAGAGTATCGACTTGACCGTCTCGCTCTGAGACTTGGCTATCTCCTCGACACAACGCCCCAGCCGGACAAATCGGTGGAGCCGATGCTTCCTGATGCGGATAGGAATGAACTCACCCTGGGACTTGGCTACCAGTTTTCGGACAACCTTTCGGTCGATGTGGCTTACCAACTTATTCTTTTCAAAGACAGAACCGTTGCACCCTCCGTGAACGTGTTTCCCGGAACGTATCAGAGCAACGCCAACTTGTTCGGAATCAATATCGGTTACCAATTTTAGTGAGGCATCCTAAAATCCATAGAAGATTTTCAAAGACAAATTTACCCGCGAATCTGCACAAACAACTTTTCTCAACAGCGTACTGCTGTGATTTTTTGTGAGGATTCGCGGAGATTCGTGGGA
>DKJQ01000203.1 GCA_002454845.1 Ignavibacteria bacterium UBA6688 | reverse complement strand
GTAGCACGCTTCGCGTGCTACAATAGTATGCCTCCGGCTGCAAAAAGTAAAGAAATCTCAGGCGGGAGGCAAGGCAAGGGTGGAATAAAAAAGGGCGATCGTGATGATCGCCCTTTCAACAATACACTTCCAAAGAGTAGGATGCTGTCGCATCCTTCAGTTCATAGGCCTCCGGCTAGTGTCCTTAGTGAACTTAGTCGATAATCTTTCCCGCCTTCAGTTCTTTCACAATCCGGTCCGCCTTGTAAATGTCTTCAAGCGCTTCCAGGATGCCGCTGGAATGCACTCCCACGCAACGCATCCGGTCTTCGGAATAGATCACATGGTTCGGAAGACTCTCGATGTTTCCGTCGAATGCGATGCCGACGATTTGAAGGTTCTTGTTGACGATGGGACTGCCGGAGTTCCCCCCGATGATGTCGTTCGTGGAGGAGAAATTGAACGGCGTGCTCTTGTCAAACGATGCCGGCGGATTCAACCATCGCTCGGGCAGATTCCAGGGATCCTGTTTACCAAAGGAATAGTACCGATCATACATGCCGTAGAAAGTTGTAGAAAATGGGGCGATGGTACCGTTGTACGGCATCCCTTTGACGACACCGTCGGCGATCCGCAGGGTAAACGTTGCATCGGGCGGGATGGAGGTTCCATAGATATCGAACATCGCCTTGCCAAGCATCTGTACACGAGCCTGCTCGCGGGCATTCATCTCCGTGTACTGTGTGCGCAGGTCCCTGGCACGGTCGACCGTTTTCGCAACGAAGGAAATAAACGGGTCGGTGGAATTCAAAATCGCGTCCGGGTTTCCGTTCAACAACGCCATGACCTTGTCCTTGTCGCCGAGGACTGTCTCCTGAAGCAGAGCTCCGGTTGCTTGTTCCGGGGTTCGTCCTTTCAGCAGGGCATTCAGGGAAGGGTTGCCTCCTCCGAGGTTCGATGCCATGACGGTCAGTTGCAGGGAGAGGAATTCCCGCTCGAGCTCGGGTTCGAGGTCGGCCAGAACCATCCTCCGCTTCACGGAATCAAGTGCTTCTCCCTTGTACTGCCGGGCCCGCTGTGCCTCCGGGAGCTTCAACTGCAAAGCTGCATCCACCAGGTCTGATGCAAGTCCAAAGTATTGCGATCGGCCAAGTCCCTTCATGGTCAACGCATTCAGCTCGGGAAAGATTGCCCTCTTTTCCGACTGGAGTCGCTCGATCTCGTTCCAGACCGGCGAATACGTTGCGTGCAGAGCAGGCTTGGCAGCAACGGCCGCCTTCAGCGTACGCTCGAAGTCCATCTTTTTCGCCATCAGGATGGGATCGTTAAGCCCAGTGAGTCTCCCGATATAGAGCTTCTGGGAATTTGACGCGCCGAAGAGTCTTGTTTGGTACTTCAGCTTCTTGTCGGGATGCTTCTCGATGAACCCGGAGTAGATGCGGACGAGGTTATCGAGGAGGAAGAAGTTTGTTGGGTACGAAACATCGCGCTGATACTCTAACTGAGCAACGGTGTACAAGCGGTTCGTTTGTCCGGGGTTGCCGATCACGAACACTGGCTCGTTCTCTGCGGCACCGCCAAGGCTCCAACGAAAATAATTCGAAGCCTTCAAGGGTTGACCATTGTCGTCATAGACGCGGAAGAACGATATATCGAGATCGTACCGGGGGTAGGTAAAGTTATCGGGGTCGCCGCCAAAGTACGCCACCATCGTTTCCGGTGCAAAGACCAGCCTCACGTCGGTGTAGCGTTTGTAACCGTACAGGGAAAACTTCGCAGCGTTATAGAACGTCACAACATTGCAGTTGAGTCCGGTGGACTGTCTGTAACGCTGTTCGACCGAGGCGATAGCCTGGGTCCGGTTGGCGATCCGTTCATCGTCTGTAGCCCCGCGGTCAAAGGCCTTTTGAATCTCCTCCGTGACATCCTCGATGAGGACGAGCTGGTCTGCGTAGTACCGGGGCACTTTGCGTTCCTCGGCGAGCGTCGCTGCGTAGAACCCCGTTTCGGGGAGGTTTTCCCCTTCACGGTTGACGGCATCCACGGCGCCGCGTGCACAATGGTGGTTCGTAAAGACCAGACCATCCTCTGAAACGAACGAGGCAGTGCATCCGGGGACGCGCAGAGCAGAGAGGCGGGCCCGTTCAAACCAGGTTGCATCCGGAGTAAAATTGTAGGTCCGCGCAAAATAGTCTGTCGGAGGATAGTCGAAGGTCCACATTTTGCCGGTGTCGAACAGCCCGGCTTTGACCGTATCGATGCCGCGCAGAGCGGAACGTTCGGGAGTGGTGACCTGCGATGTTGTGCATCCCTGGAGCAGGAGTGCCAGCAGGAGGGATGCGCTCAAAAGTCGGATTGAAGACCGTATCATGCTCAGGCCTTTCTCATCAATGGTGAATGGGGATAATGGAGTGGTGGGAAGGGTCGAGCAAGATGTATGCCGAAGGGGGAGGGGGAGGCGAAATCACGGAAAACAGGGGGTGCGGGAGAAGGCTGCTGTTGCCATTTCTCGGAATCAGGAGAGGGGTGTTGTGTTCAGGTTTGTCGTTTGGGCGGGGATGATCGATAACTTCATCGCCAGACCTTCTAACCTGGAATCCCTGATGGCCACGATCGGAGGGAAAATACCATTGTCATGGGATCGCCCTGCAAAGGCGAGGGACAATCAGCCGGCGCTCAAAACGATGCTGGCGTTCACCTGGTGCGGGGGACTTTGCTCAGCACTTCCCGCATCTTTTCTAACGCTTTTGCCCTGTGGCTGATCTTGTTCTTTTCCTCCGAACTCAGCTCGGCATACGTCCTCACAAATCCTTCCGGGAGAAAGATCGGATCGTACCCGAACCCGTTCGATCCGCGGGGAGATTCAGCAAGCCTCCCACGGCAGACACCTTCCGTTGTTTCCTGGAACCCTTCTCCTACCAGGGTCATGACGGCGCGAAATTGTGCGCTCCTTCTTCGCGGAGCAACTCCCCGCATTCCCTTCAAGAGCTTCTCATTGTTCTCTTCGTCTGTCGCATTCTCCCCGGCATAGCGTGCAGAGCGGACTCCAGGTCTGCCGCGAAGATAAAACACCTCGAGGCCGGAATCGTCGGCGAGTGAGGGAAGTGCCGTGAAACGGTGGACGGTGACGGCCTTCATCAGTGAGTTTTCCTCCAACGTTTGGCCATCCTCCGGTAACTCGGGACAATAAGGAAAATCGTTTAGCGTGAGAATCTCAAGCCGGAGGTCGCCAAGGATCGTCTTGATCTCTTCGATCTTGTGCTTATTGCGCGTTGCGAGAACGAGTTTGCTCATGCCATTCTTTCAAAGTGAGGGAAGCTGGCCTTGCCGGTTATCGTGGGAACATTTTATAATAGATGTTAATGATCGCCCCAGCGGTGGTAAGGGTATTCAGGAGGGTAAAGACGGTATCGTTGATGCTGAAAGCGTAGAATGCGAGGGTCGAGCTTCCGACCGCTGAAAGAATCAGGAATGTCGAATTGACATTGCAGCGACCCAGTTTGATCGTCTCAATCGACTGCGGAATCCAGCAGAGGGCCAGCGCCGCTAACCCAACGTACCCGAGCCATTGCATACAATCCCTTTCAATGTAAGAGCGCTTCCATGGCCTTCTCAATCCGGTCGACGCCGATGACCTCAATGTCGCCGTTCGGTTTGATCCCCTTCATGTTGTTTTCGGGGATGACGATCCGTTTGAATCCCAATTTCGCAGCCTCCTGCACTCGCTTCTCGATGTTACCGATCGTGCGGATTTCCCCCCCCAACCCGATCTCACCCACAGCTACTGCCGACGAGTCCACCGGCACATCCCGCAGGCTCGACGCAATCGACGTGGCGATACCGAGATCGACCGCGGGCTCGTCGATCTTCACACCCCCCGCGATGTTTACGAACACATCGTAATTGCCGAGATGCATGCCGACCCGTTTTTCCAGAACGGCGAGGAGGAGCGAAAGCCGCCGGTAATCGAACCCGGTCGTATTCCGCTGAGGGACACCATAGCTCGTGGAGGTCACCAGCGCCTGTACTTCGATAAGGATGGGACGCGTCCCCTCGATGCTGGCGACCACAGTGGAGCCGGACGTGCCGTAGCGCCGCTCCGACAGAAATGCCTCGGAAGGGTTCTTGACCTCGCGAAGGCCGGTCTCGTGCATTTCAAAAATGCCTATCTCGTTGGTCGAGCCATACCGGTTCTTCAGCGCCCGCAGGATGCGATAGGCGTAATGCGCCTCCCCCTCAAATTGCAGCACCGTGTCCACCATGTGTTCGATCACCCTCGGACCTGCAATAACACCCTCCTTGGTAACATGTCCGATGACGAAAATCGGGATGCCCCGCGTCTTGGCAAGCCGGAGAAGAAGAGCCGTCGATTCACGCACCTGGCTCACGCTGCCGGGAGCGCTTTCCAGGCCGGGGCGGTACATGGTCTGGATCGAATCCACAATGATCAGGTCTGGCGTGCCGCGTTCGATGACGTCGAGGATCAAATCGAGGTTCGTCTCCGCAAGAAGGAGGATGTTCCGCGTATTCTTTGCCGTCAACCGTTCGGCGCGCAGTTTGATTTGCCGCACGGACTCTTCACCGGTGATGTACAGGACCACCTGGTCTTTGAGTTGAAGCGCCACCTGCATCATCAGGGTCGATTTGCCGATACCCGGGTCGCCCCCCAACAGGATCAGCGATCCGGGGACGAGTCCGCCACCCAGCACGCGATCGAACTCCCCGATGTTGGTCGTTACCCGTGGGGCATCCTCGCTTTCGAGATCTTCCATCGAAACGGGCTCGATCTTCGACGCCGTCCCCGCAGGTTTTCGGGAGGCTTTGAGCGGTGTAGACGCCTCTTCCACGAAGGTGTTCCATTCATTGCAGTTCGGACACTTTCCGACCCACCGTGGCGAGACATACCCGCAGGATTGGCAGACATACTTTGTGAGGATTTTACTCATACGCATCTTCCGGGAGACCTGACAGGTTTCAAAGAGGGTTCGGGTGAAAACCTGTCAGGTCTGAAATTTCAAAAACTAGTGCAGCGGTACCTGACAGGTTGCGCTCTCTCTTCAGCAGCACACTAATACAACCGCCTCTTCTTCTGCGCCGCCCAGATTTTGAAAAGCTCCAGGGCTTCCTCGCGGAGCAAGCCCCCCTGAATCCTGACAGGGCTGCCCCCCAATGATTTCAGCCGCTTGTTGGAAACGGTCAGTTCCGCGAAACCAAGATCCTGCGCGTCTTGGATACGGGAGCCAAAATAGATTTTGTCGATCTTCGCCCAGTGGATGGCGCTGAAGCACATCGGGCAAGGTTCGCACGTGGAGTACAAAACGCAACCGGAGAGGTCGACGGTCTTCAATACTTTGCACGCCACGCGGATGGCATGGATCTCGGCGTGAGCCGTACTATCGGTGCTTTTCCACACGATGTTATGGACACAACTGACGACTCTTCCCTTTTTAACAATACAGGCGCCGAACGGACTCTGCCCCTTCCGGATTCCCGCGGCGCACTTCCGGATAGCGAGACGCATATAGTGTTCATGGGTCATGGGTTCTTTTCCCTGCGGTGCCGTACCCGGTGTGATTCAGAAACGTGCTTCGTGGCGGGCGGATCTCTTGCTGTCAGATATTCCGGGAGTTGTTCAGCGCGGAGCCAATATACCAGCGGCGGGGGTAAGATTCAAGGCAAGCATGAAAAGGAAAAGGCCGTCCAAAACGAACTGAATTGCTCGACTCTTGAAGCCAGACAACTCGTTCATCGAACCTTTTGGACGGCCTCTTAAAGAAAACCCTGCCCGCCTACAACTTTTCCCACCGATCCTTGGCTTTCTTCACAAGATCGTTCGTGGGATAGTCCTTCACAACTTTCTCATACAACTCTTTCGCTTTTGCCTTATCTCCCTGCATTTCATAACATCGCCCCATCATGTAGTACGAATCCCCTTTTTTCTCCGTGACCTTGTACTCCAGCACCATCTCGAAGTGGCTCAACGCTTCACTATATGAACGTTTGCCGAAGAGCGACTCACCGATCCAATAATGGCAGTTGTCGGCAAGCGATTCATCCACGCCGCTCTTCAATAAATCCTCGAATATTCCTTGAGCGTCGTCGTACCGTTTTTCATTGAACGCGTTGAGCCCTGCATCGTACGCCGCCCAGGGATCCGTGGTCGGCATGGGCATGGGCGTGTGAATGGGCTGTGCTGGTTCGGGAACACGCGTAGCTTCCTCGAGCTTCCTCTCCAATTCACTCAGGCGTGCCCGCAGGCCGCTGTTGTCACTTTCCAGCCGGGAGACTTGTTGTTTCACGCTTGAATTCTCACTCGTCAATTCCGCCAGTCTTTGTTGGTCTTCCTGTCGCTGTCGTGCCTCCGCCTCCCGTCGCATCGCCTCTTCACTGCTTTCACACCCAATCCAAATAAACCCCACAAGAAGCGTTGCAATGAAATACCATCGTTTGTTCATTATTCGATCCCCCGATGATTGATTGAGACTCATGAGGCCCTCCGGCCAATGGAGTGGAAAAGTGATTAAAACCGACTGCAATGTATTAAACCCCTCTTAAAAAGTCAAGCCTGGATTCCACAACGTGTTCTTGTGAACAGTTAAAGTCATTGTTGAAAAATAGAGCGCGATCATCAGCTATTAATGACTTCACGGTCTAAGGGGAAGGATTTCTTTTGTTCGACGACGAAATCGATGAAGGAGCCGGCGATCGTCTGGACAACGCTATCCGGGACTCCGTCACGATGTCCGGACTGGGGTCTCATATCGCACATTTCATTGACATAATCCACAACTACGAACCGTTGATCCCTCGTGAAGACGATTTCCGTTGAGAAGAAGTCAAGACCGCACGCCTGGTGTATCATGGTAGTCACCGTCCGGAGGGGGGCGAGTCCGAACGACTTTTCATCGTCCGCTGTTATTGCCTCATAGAGGTGAGTCTGATCGTCCCACCAGCAGGGGAGGATGCAACCGAATGCATAGAAAACACGGAACCAACCACGGCTTTCGGACAGGTAGCCCGGTTTGACAGCTTCCTGGAGAAGATACTTATCGTTCTTGTGGTGCTGCCGCGTCTCGATCACGTCCTTGAGCGTCTCGGCCCCGAGCACCACGCCGAGTCCACCACCGGTGGTGTTTGCCGGCTTGATGATGAACGGGCGTCCCAGCTTTGCCAGGTCGGTAAGGGAAAGCCCGATCTCCTGCTTCTGGTTGTACGGTGAAATGATGATAGTGTAGGGAACCTGAACGCCGTGTGCGAGGAGTTCGAGGTGCATCGTTGCTTTATCGGCGGCCTTCTTTAAGAGAGCGTAGGGATTGATAAGTCGGAGTTCTCCGTTTTGTGCCCGGCGATCGAGTTCGGCAGCGAACGGGAGGAACGCCTCATCCTCGTCCGATGCCCGATCAAGGATCGCAGAGAAGCGGAGTTGATCATTCTTCACTTGTTGAAAAGTCTGCTCAAGATTCGCACGATTGATCTCAAACATTGTAATCCCCCTGGCGCGGGCGATTGCACTGATGATTCCGACAAACTTCCTGTCGTACTCCCAATTCCAGGCTATGCCAAGGTCATATGTGATTGCCGGGGGTCTCAACAGGAAAAAGATAGGGTGTTTCACACTACAACGCAAGCATTATTGTGCTTTGTCTGTTGCGGTCCGGTCAAACTTCGCTTGTTATTCGTGCCCAGATTCGATATATTTTTACCGCGTGAAAGGACTTTATGAGACTGACATTTCGAAATAGCGTGTTGTTGGCTGCCGTTCTTGCCGGCTGCGCGGCCCCTCAGGAGACCCGGAAAGAATCGCCTCAGGAGGAAGTGAACCGTCGTATCAGCGAGCGGCTGCAGGAGGCACGCCGGGAGCGTGCGCTGAACCACTTTATTCAGGGCGCAGTCTACGAGGCAAAAGGAGAGCACGCCAACGCGGTTCTTGAGTACCAGGACGCCCTGCGGGATGATCCGAACCCGGCGATTCATTACGCTCTTTCCAAGAATTACTCCATTCTCGGCAAACACGCGCTGGCCGCCCAGGCAGGGAAGGAAGCCATCAGGCTGGATTCGCTGAACATCGTCTACCGCGAAAATCTCGCCGGCATATACATGAATGCCTTCCAGCACGATCAGGCGATCAGGGAATATGAAACCATCGTCCGGATCGATTCCCAGTATGTCGCCGGCTGGTACAACCTCGCCCGTCTCTATCAGGCCGGAAAGCCGCTGCGGGCGCTGGAGATTTACGAGAAGATCCTCGACCGGAATGGGGACGACTGGGAGGTGCTGTTCCAAATCGCGGAGATTTCCAGCTCCCTGGGAAAATATGACCAGGCAGCGGAAAAGTATAAAAGAATGCTCGAGCTCGAACCAGAGAACCGGGCCCTGGAACGGCAACTTGCCGAAACCTACAGCCGGGCAGGAAACACCCAGGAAGCGGTCCGGATTCTTGAAGGGATCCTCGAGGTTGACGAACACAACATGGAAGCCCTGGCGACCCTGGCGGATGTCTACCTGGAACAGCGCGAGTTTGAGAAAGCCCTGGATCTGTACAAAAAGCTGATGCAACAGGAGAACAACAACGCCGAAGTGAAACTGCGCGTCGGTGTTGCCTACTTCGGGCAAATTCAACGCGATTCCTCGTTCATTTCCATGGCGAAACCCCTTTTCGAGGAGGTCAGCAAACAGTCCCCCAACGACTGGCGTCCCCACTGGTATCTCGGGATCATCGCATCGACGGAACATCAGGATTCTCTCGCTTCCCATCACCTCGAACGCGTGACGCAGCTTGCAGAATGGAACGGGGACGCGTGGTGGTACCTCGGGACTGCTTATTTTGAAAAAGGGCATTATCAAAAATTGTTGGAAACGATGGAGCGGGCTAAAAAAGCTGTCCCGCGCGATTCGAGGATTTATTTCCTCATGGGATTGGCTCATACCCGCTTGAACCAACCCGAAGAGGCTATCACATGGCTCAAGCGCTCTCTTGAACTGAAGCCGGACGATCTTAACACCCTGAGCACCCTTGCGCTCACGCTGGATGGGTTGAAACGTAACACAGAATCGGATGAACTCTATGAGAGGGCGTTGAAGGTCGATCCGGCGTACCATCTCGTGTTGAATAACTATAGCTACAGCCTGTCCGAACGTGGCCTCCAGCTTGAACGGGCACTGATCATGGCCCAGGAAGCAGTGCGGCAGGAGCCGGAAAACGCTTCATACCTCGATACGATCGGCTGGGTCTACTATCGTCTGGGCAACTATACCGAAGCGGAAGCATACATTGCGAAGGCCATAGCCACCGGTCAGGCAAGCTCTGCTGTCCATGAGCACATGGGGGATATCTATTTCAAGATGGGTGATAAAGGGAAAGCCGAGAAATTCTGGCGTCAGGCACTGGAAATGAACTCCGATAACCCGGTCTTGAAGGATAAACTTGCCCGGGGGTCAATGTGATGGTGCGAAGGACCGGGGTTTGGGGAGTGGCTGTGGGCCTGGTCCTGCTCGGTGGATGTGGGTCGAGTTCCACCATGAGGACGGCAGGACGAACGGTGACGGCGGAGGAAGTGTTCCAGAGCGTCAGCCGGAACCAGGAGCGCCTGCAGTCGATGCATGGGGAGGGAAGGCTCAATGTTGAAACACCGGACTTCGCGCAATCTGCCTCCTTTACCCTGACCCTCCGGAAACCGGACTCGATCCTGGTGAAGATCAACGGTCCGTTCGGGATGGATGTCGGATCGGCCCTCCTGACAAGGAGCGGTTTCCTCTTTTACAATAGCCTTCAAAACCAGCTCATCTCCGGGACGATGAATACCGCCAACCTCGGACGGATTCTTCGCTTGAACCTGACCTTTGATGAAATCATCAGCCTGTTCACCGGCGGCACGTTCCTCGAGGACGATCGCGACGAACCGGACAGGTTCAATATCGAGGACGATCAATTTGTCATGACCTATGCTCATGGTTCGGGAACCAGGAAGTACTGGGTCGATCCTTCCTCCCTGTTGATCGGCCGGATCCAGTTTCTTGACCACCAGGGCAAAGTGGAGTTTGAGCAGCGCTTTACCAACTTCCGCGCTTTGGAAGGGACCTCGGTTCCTCACTCCGTGCGCATCACCCAGCATCGGGAAAGGCGCACTATTGCGATTTCCTACTCTTCGGTCAGCGTCAACGCGGATGCGTTCCAATTGCTCCTGAACGTTCCAACCAACGCCAAACGGATTTACTGGCAATAAATGCACAGGGGCCTTCTTCCATACGGAACGATTATGGTCTTCTGCCTTCTCCTGACGGGGTGGGGAGTGGAGAATGCCTCCGCCCAGCAGATCTCGCGTGAAATCACACAGAAGGAGCGGGAACTTACCCGGCTTCGAAACGAAATCCAGTCGTACGAGAAAAAGCTGGGGGAAAGCGTCAAACGTGAGCGTTCAACGCTGGAACACCTCGATAACCTCGAGAAGCAATCCACCCTCATTCGCCGGCTGGTAAACAAGTTGAAGGAGGAGGAACGACAGATGAGCGCCGATATCCTGAAGGCGCGCTCCTCGATCGGCGACCTCGAAGCACAACTCCAATCGTTGAAAAACCACTATGCAAAGTACGTCCGGTCCGTGTACAAGAACGGCAGGGTGTACGATCTCGAGCTTCTGTTCTCCTCCAACTCCATCAACCAGCTCTCCATCCGGATTGCGTACCTGAAGAAGTTTTCTGAACAGCGGGTCAAGGACCTTCAAAGAATCGTCCAGAAGAAAACCGACCTGGAACAGCAGAATGAGAAGCTTCAAAAAGCCCTGGCGGAGGAACGAGCCCTGATTGCCCAGAAGGCGACGGAAGAATCGTCGTTGAAAAAGAAGGCGACACAGCGTCAACGAGTCCTGACGACGATCCGGAAAGACAAGAAGCTCTATCAGCAGGAGCTGACCAGGAGAAACCAGGCTGTGCGACAGATCGAGCAATTCATCGCCGATCTGATCGAAAAAGATCGTGTGCGGAAAGAAAAGGAGGCAGCTGCGGCGCGTGAGCGGATGGCTTCCTCAACGACCCCGACGCCAACCCCGGAACCGGCGTCGATCGGATCGTTCGCCGTGCAGCGCGGCCATTTACGATGGCCCGTTTCCTCGGGGAAGATCGCCTCGCGGTTCGGGAACCAGGTGCATCCTGTGCTGAAGACCGTGACGCAGAATACCGGGATCGATATCACCGTCCCATCCGGCTCGGACGTGCAGGCTGTCGCGGATGGGGAGGTCTCGGTACTGTCGTTCCTTCCGGGCTTTGGCAACGTCGTCATCCTGAACCATTACAACGGATTCCGGACGGTCTACGCGCATCTTGCGGATATCACCGTAAGCGAATCGCAAAAGATCCTGGCGGGGGACGTGATCGCCAAGAGCGGAGAATCGATCGCCGGCGCGATTCTCCATTTCGAGATTTGGAAGGAACGTGTGAAGCAAAACCCCGAAGTTTGGCTCGCCAAACAGCGTTAAAACACCTCGTTGATTTCAACCCCTTTTTTGAGTACTATAGTGCCGCATCAATTCTTAATTTTTCGTTTTTAGTTTTTAATTTTTAATTTTTAATTGTTCCGGGGTGTAGCTCAGCCTGGTTAGAGCGCTTGCTTTGGGAGCAAGAAGTCGTAGGTTCGAATCCTATCACCCCGACTGAGCATTGTAGATTGAAGATCGTAGATTTGGGATTTGAATATTGGTATTTGGGATTTCTGCGGATTGAGTCCCGTCCAAAAAACGGACGGGATCCTCAACCCACCAACAAACTTATCTTCGCTGACGCTCGATAAGTTTGGGTGGATTGGGATCTAGGTGGATTGGGACAAGAAGTCGTAGGTTTTCCCGACTCCGGGGCGGACTTTCCGAGAAATTCGCCCCCGCCTTCGCACAAGGTCGTTCACAAGAGCAGATGTGGGGGGCGAGGTCCTATTGCCATTATTGAGCAGAACCCCTTCCCGGCGCACCGCCGCCTACCGTTTCTCCCTTAAACTCTGTTGCCTTTCGACAAAGTAATTCATAAGTTTGGCGTCACCGTATGGTTCGCATGCAGGACCGTTATTCTTCTTTTAGGGAGGCTTTGAGGTTTTGAAACAAAAAGTCCTACTTGTTGACGATGAGGAGTTTTTCCGTCGATTGGTTGCCAACGGTTTCGAGCGGGAAGGATATGCCGTACTCCAGGCAGATAACGGTATTGACGGTTTGAGGATTGCCGAACAGGAGAAACCGGATCTGGTCGTTCTCGATCTTGTGATGCCGGGTTTGCTCGGGTTCGAAGTGTGTAAATCGCTCCGTGAAAATCCAGCATTTTCAAATACCCCGATTATCGTCATGTCCGCGAAAGCGTATAAACCCGATATCGATAAGGCTCTCGAGCTGGGTGCCGATGCGTATATCGTCAAGCCGATCGAACTCGAAGAGCTTATGCAGCTCGTCAAGGAGCAAATGCAGAAGCGGAAGGTCGGCCCATGATGAAGGTCCGGTTTTGGGGGACACGCGGTTCGATTGCCACTCCGGGCGTGCCCACCATGAGGTATGGGGGAAATACCTCGTGCGTTGAAGTGCGCAGCGGCAATCACATTTTGGTGTTCGACGCCGGTACCGGGATCCGCGGGCTCGGTAATGATCTGATCCGGGAATTTCCCAATCAACCCCTTGAGGTTCACCTCTTCATCAGCCATACCCACTGGGATCACATCCAGGGGTTCCCCTTTTTTCTCCCGGCCTATCGCCGGGAAAACAAGATCCATATTTATGGGCCCCCGGGGCGCGATAAGTCACTGGAGAAGATCCTGAAGATTCAAATGGATTCAGACTATTTTCCGGTGGAGTTGGGGGATATGAACAAGAATATCGAGTTCCACGAAGTACGAGATCCGGTTCAGATCGGTCCGTTGACCATCGATCATTTCTATTTAAACCATCCCGCCCTCTGCCTTGCCTATCGCGTGTCGGAAGGAAAGCGGAGCGTGGTCTACGCAACGGACAACGAACCGTATTATGGATCACTCCATTCACCGCGAGGAAAAGGAAAAGCCACATCCGATGTTCCCGACTACCTCGACGAGAAATTTGTTGAGTTCCTGAAAGGGGCTGAGATCTATATCGGCGAAGCGCAGTATACCAATGCGGAGTATAACGAGAAGAAGGGGTGGGGCCACTCCCCCCTGGAAGCAACTGTCCGTTTCGCCGTGCAGGCCAACGCTGGCCAACTTGCACTCTATCATCACGATCCGATGCATGATGATGCGTTTGTCGACGCGATGGTGAACGAGGCAAACGCCCTGGTCAAGACGTTTCATGGCGCTACAAAGTGTATCGGCGCAAAAGAAGGAATGGAATTGATCCTCGGGTAGCCGTTCCGCTCTTCCATTTCCCGCATCTTTTGAACCACCGATCCTCTCCCTCCGTGCATGAGAGCATCCATCAGTCTCCTTACCCTCTCCCTGATTCTTCCTTTACCGCTGGTCTCCCGGCAGATTGTTTCCGATAGCTCCCGCTTGACCGATCCTCAGTACGTCGACCGCCGGATTAAAACAATCTCCGACGACGATCTCTTCTCAGCCCTCCTGTACGAAAATCCCGGGCTGACCCGCATGCGTTCTTCCGTTGCCGCTGGAAAGGTCCGCGCCGCCTATG
>DKJQ01000060.1:1349-4682 GCA_002454845.1 Ignavibacteria bacterium UBA6688 | reverse complement strand
ATCCGCTCGCGCGAATCGTCGGAATGAGCCCCGTGACGATTTCAGCCCGACGATCGAGGATCGATTGCGAAACTCCGGCCCAGGAGGAATCCGAAAGCCCGAAAAGACATTCGGCCGCTCCGCGTTGTGCAAGAAAATACAGAGGATCACCCGCGTGGATCTTCTGAACGGATTGAAACTTCTCCAGGGCTTTACGGAAAGAGCCGTCGGAAAGGGCGAGTTCTGCTTCAACGAGAGCGCGAAACTCGTCCTTTCGTTTCGTAAAATAAGGATCGCCACTCTCAAGCGCGTTCAGGCGCCGGAGAGCATGATTTGCCTCAACGGAAAAACCCCTCCGGGCCAGGCTCGCTCCTACAAATACATACTCAAGGAACGGTTGTTGCGATTTCTCCATCGCATCCCTGAGCTTGTCGAGATATTCACCCCGCCTCCCCTGCTCGATCGCCACTTCGCCACTCAGATACAGGAACCAGGACTCATCCCCGATCCGCCCCAATGAGCGGCTGACCCGCAGTCCTTCAAGACACGCCTTCCGGGCATTCTCAAGCTGACCCCTGAAATGATAATACGAAGCGAGGTGAAGGAACACGTTGATGCTGCTTCTCGGGTCAGCGTACGTTGCAATCGTTTCGAGGCGCGATTGCGTTGAATCGAATTGCCCAGCCAGCCACCACGCACGGGCCATATAGAGATCGATGGTGAGATACCCGGGCCGGATTCGCTTGCTCTGCCGGTAGCACTCCAGTGCCTCGGACGCCTTGCCGGCAAACGAGTACGCGAATCCCATGTTATTCAGGACGGTTCCCCGATACACCGAGTCGAGGGCGAGGCATCGGGCATCGGCGTCGATGGCTTGCTCAAAATCGCCGGCAAACATCGCGAGATGTCCGAGCGTCGCAAGTCCTTCCGCGCTGTGAGGATACCTGACAACCAGCTGCTGCACGCTCTGATAGGCCATGCGAAAATCCAGTTCGAAGCTCGGCCCGTAGTAAAGCGCAAGGATAAGGTACCGCTCGGGTTCCGTGACCCGATCGATCAGCGGCAGAACGCGACGATGAAACGCAAGGGCAAGACTGTCGTTCCCGAGCTTTCGGTGAATATAGGAAAGATCGCTCACCGCCATGGTGAACATCGAATCCAACTCGACGGCTCTTCCCTTGAGGATGGCCGCTTCCTCATACTTCCCCTGTCGTTCAATCGCATCCCCCCGGGAATACAGCTCGAGTGCCTCAAGAGAGCTTGTTGTAACCTGAGCAAGCGGTTTCGTCGTTTCTGAAATCTCGGAGATGGATTCTCCCAGGGCCTCACGAACATCTTCGGAGAGCCGGTCAATCCCCGAAAGGACATCCTCAATTCCGGCCACCTCCTGCCGTACGAGGGCGGCCGGTTCCCCGGTGCCGACATCGATAATTCGCCCCGCGAGAACGTATTTCGCGCCAAGCCGGGAGATGCTTGTTGCGAGAACGGCGCGGATTCCCTCCCGACGCGCCAACAAGAGTCCGGTCTCCTCATCAATAGGAGAGTTCTCCGGAAGCCCCATTCGTTGGAGTGCGGACGGGATGCGGTCACCCGGCAGGATACTGAACCGGCGGGATTGCCGGAGTGAAACGCGTATCGCCTCCGTCACCGAAGAACTGAACACACTATCCCCGGTTGTGTTGGAGATGGCCGTTATCAGGACGTAGTCGTTCGGCGACAAATCAATTGCTGAGGCACTTGTGAAGAGATACACGGAGCCGACAATGCCGAACAAAAGGATGAGCGTGCCTGCGAGCGTTCGTCGGGACTGAAGAACATGATGAACACGGTGCATCGGGACACCCGACGGACCTTTTTCACGAACACCCATTTGAAGCAGGATGTCGTTCATCGATGGTGGACGGTCTCCCTTTTCCTTTTGAAGACACTGTCCACAAATCTCGGCCAAATCGTTCGGGAGGGCGGGGACGAGTTTTCGGATGTCGGCGGGTGGTTCATTGAGGATCGCATACATCATTGCGGGAGCGTGATCTCCGCGAAACGGAAAGCGTTTCGAAAGCAATTGGAAGAGGAGCACGCCGAAGGACCAAATATCTGTCCGGTGATCGAGTTTTTCGCCCCGCACCTGCTCGGGCGACATGTACGCCACGCTCCCCGCAACCATTCCCGTTTGGGAGAACGTGTTGTCATCGGGGAGTTTCGCCAATCCAAAGTCGAGGATCTTGGCGACCCCCTCCGTGCTGAGGATGACGTTGGAGGGCTTGATATCGCGGTGGATAATTCCCCGGTCATGGGCGCTCTTGAGGCCCCGACCAACCTGTTCTGCGATATCCCGAATCTGGTCAATCGTGAGAGACCCCTCCGGAAGGAATTTCTCGAGAGTCTTCCCGTCAATGAACTCCATGGCAATAAACGTCTGAAGGGAGTGCGTTGAGGGGTCTCCGATTTCGCCAAGTTCGAAAACGGTGGCAATGTTCGGATGGGAAACACTGGCGGCGGCGCGTGCTTCGCGGATAAAGCGGCTCGTCTGATCTTTGGAGGCGTTCCTGCCCAACGAGAGGAGCTTGATGGCTACAGGGCGACCGAGCTTTGTATCTTCCGCCTTGTAGACAACTCCCATCCCGCCCCGCCCGACCTCCTCAAGTATTTTGTAATGGCTGATGACCTTTCCGATCATGAAAACTTTTTCCTTCTTCTTGTGACCTGACGGGTCCTCGTCAAGATCCCCCGGCACATCGTCGACTGATAAGGTAGGTCTGTCGGTTGGGTTCTGATCCCTGCTTTGCGAACACGCAAAGCTAGCTATTCCATCAGGAAGAATCAACCGCATCAATGTTGATGATCTGGACAACTTCCAATTCGACCGAACTTAGCGAACGAAGTGAGCTAAGTTCGTTGTCGAATTGAGAATCCCGACCTGCCCGACGAAGTTCGCTTCTCAGAACGCAGGCGGGCGTTCTTTGTCGGGATCCACGATCGGGCTCTTTTGGGTTCCCCGCTTGCCCGCCGAAGCAACTCGTCCAACGCACTTCAATGGTGGACAGAGGTGGAAGCGAAGTTCGTTGTCGAATTGAGAAGCCCGACGTTTTTTGTCGGGATCCATATGGTAAATTGTAGGTTGAAAATTTTGCGGTGCGACGGGCCAGCTGCCGTCAGGATAAATCCAGCTGGCTGGTTTCATTTCCGCTCAATCCGAAATACGAAATATCAGCGGATCAACAACAGCTTCTTCGTCTCCGTGAACTCACCCGCTTGTAGCCTATAGAGATACACCCCGCTCGCTATGCCTGCCGCATCCCACGTCGCCTCATAGCTCCCCGGCTTCATTTCATGATTCACCAACGTCGCCACTTC
>DKJQ01000060.1:0-1279 GCA_002454845.1 Ignavibacteria bacterium UBA6688 | reverse complement strand
TTGTCGGATTGAACGGATTGGGGTAGTTCTGGTAAAGAGAGTAGGTTTGAGGTAAACCTGATTCAGTTGGGGCCGACGTGACAGTTTGATTGATAAAGACAGAAACAGTGTTTCCTGGTACGCCGTTGTTATCAAAATTGGATGCTGCCAAGTCGATATTGCCGTCCTTATCAAAATCCGCTGCGATGATATGCTGAGTACCGATTCCTGCCGGCAACGTGAAATGCGGGGCAAAGGTCCCGTCGCCTGTATTCAAAAAAATACTCACGTTATTACACTCATTATTTGTCACAGCCATGTCGATATCCCCATCTTTGTCAAAGTCGGCAGACGCGATGGTATGGGGACGGCATCCCGGCAAATCTACCTTAGGGTCGAAGGTTCCGTCGCAGTTCCCCATCATGACAGAGACATAGGGAGTGGAAGGTCCTGCATTGGGCACGGCTAAGTCTAAGCAGCCGTCGCCATCATAATCGGCGAGAGAAGGGCTTTGTGGAAAAAACCGGACGGGATAGTCTACTTTGGTCGCAAATGTGCCATTCCCATTATTGAGCAAGATCGAAATGGTTGCCGCGCCATTGTTGGTCACCACCAAATCGGCATCACCATCTTTATCAAGATCTGCCGAAATAACTGCATTTGGGCGAGTCCCCGTGATGGTGAGTACGGGTGCGGAGAATGTTGCGTTGCCGTTGTTCAAGAAGACAGAAAGATTGTTGGATCCTGAATTTGGTACGGCGAGGTCATTATCGCCATCACCGTCCAAATCAGTCGCGCAGAGCTTGTGGCCATTGATGCCGCCGGAGGCAAAACTGCTGGCAAGCACAAATACTCCGGCACCGTTGTTAAGAAGAATGTAGACGTTGTTAGTGTAATAGTCCGATGCAGCGAGATCAATATCGCCATCGTTGTCAAGGTCGGATTCGATGAGGCTTGGGGCATCCCCCACGCTGTATTTGACGGGAGTTGCGAAAGTCCCAGCACCATTATTCAAAAGGATACAGACGGAATCGATGCCATCGCTTTCGAACGCCCCGTTAGCGGTTGTTGCGAGGTCGAAATCACCGTCACCGTCAAAATCGGCAGAAACCAAGTTGTAAGGGCGAAGGCCGACCGTATAGCTAACGGCCGGGGCAAAGATCTGGGCAACAAGAACCGAGTTGGTAAGAGCCAGGAGACTCCATGCAACGAGCAATAAGGTCAATAATTTGCACATGGCTTGATTCCTCCATTCGGTGAGGGCAATTGATAACGTTTGGCGTAACCACGTTCACCCGCC
>DKJQ01000191.1 GCA_002454845.1 Ignavibacteria bacterium UBA6688 | reverse complement strand
GCTCCCGCTCGGGGATCACGACCCGATGATCATGGTAGAATTTGTGGAAGCCCGTCGCCACGTCATGCAGATAGGTCGTCAGCCGCTGAGGCTCGAATCCCATGCAGGCCGATTCGACTATCCCGGGAAATTCCAGCAGCAGTTTTGCCAAGGCAACTTCGGATGCCTCCTTCAACAAACCAAACTCAACCCCCTGCAATCCGGAAGCATCGGCGGATTGGATCACCCCCTCGGTTTCCGCAAACCGGAGGATGCTCGCAATGCGGGCATGGGCATACTGGACATAGTACACAGGGTTCTTTTCGGACTGTTCCTTTGCCAGATCGATATCGAACTCGAGGTGGCTCGACGTCGAGCGCATGAGGAAAAAGAACCGGACCGCGTCGGGCCCGACCCAATCGATGAGCTCGTCGAGTGTAACAAAGTTGGCCGCGCGTTTGGACATCTTGACCTGTTGGCCTTCGCGCAGCAGCGTGACAAACTGGTGAATCACAACTTTGACCTTCTCCGGATCATACCCGAGCGCCTTGACCCCCGCAAGAACATCGGGGATCGTGGCGATATGGTCCGCACCGAAGATATCGACGATCAACTCAAAGCCCCGCCGAAATTTTTCACGGTGGTAGGCAATGTCCGGCAAACGATAGGTCGGCTCCCCGGTGCTCTTGATAATCACCCGGTCCTTTTCCTGGCCGAGGGCCGTTGCTTTCAGCCAGACTGCCCCCTCGTGATCGTAGGCCAGGTCGAGCTTCCGGAACTCTTCAACGACCTCCCGGATCTTGCCGCTCGAGTAGAGAGAGTCCTCGTTGTAAAACACGTCAAACCGGACTCCCATCCTCGCCAGCACATTTTTGATTCCTTCAAACAAAACCCCTTCGGCGAGCGATTTGCACTGATCCAGGGCCTGCTCTTTCTCCAGAGTGCAGAGAGAGTCTCCCTTTTCGGATTTCACCCGCTCCGCGATCTCTTTGATATACTCTCCCTGGTATCCGTCCTCAGGAAACGGATATGCAGGATCAAACAATTGCCGGTAGCGGGCGTAGGTGGATTCCGCAAGCATTCGCATTTGCCGGCCCGCGTTGTTATAGTAGTATTCGCGGGTTACCTCATGGCCGGTCCACTGCAGCAGGGTGGCGATCGTATCGCCGATGGCCGCTTGTCTGCCGTGGCCCACGCTCAAGGGTCCGGTGGGATTGGCGCTGACAAATTCGACTTGCGTCTTCTTTCCGCCGCCGGTATCCGATCGCCCGAAATTCTCCCCCCCGACAAGAATCTCGCCGATCTGTCGATGAAAGAAAAGATCGGTAAATTTGAAATTGATGAATCCCGGTCCGGCAATCTCGACGCTGGAAACGAGGTCGGGCTCAAGCTTGAGCGCATCGACGATTTCCTGTGCAAGGGCGCGAGGGTTCTTGCCAACAGCTTTCGCCAGTGACATGGCGATATTGGTGGTCAGGTCGCCATGGGACTCCTGCCGCGGCTTCTCGAAGGTAAGTTTGGCAATGCCGCCGTACTGCAAGGAGGCCAGGGCCGCGGCGACTTTTGTGGTGAGGTACTTCTTCATGTCTTCCGGGTTTTCTTACGTTTTGCCGGTTTCTTTTTCTTCGCCGGGGGGCGTTTCGCCTTTGCCACGCGCTCGACCTCGAAGACTGTCCCGTCCGCCGTGTCCTCGACGTTCGTGATAGTCGCATCGCCCCAGAGCCGTTCGATGGCATAGAACCCCCTCGCCTCGCGGTGAAACACGTGCACCACAACATCCACAAAATCGAGCAACACCCACGAAAGGGCCTTCAATCCTTCTGAATGCCACATCCGGGCGCCAAGTTCTTCAGACCCGCGACGAATTCCCTCAGCCACGGCTTTCACCTGCGTATCGGAATCGGTTGAGCAGACCACAAAGAAGTCCGCCGGCCCGTTGAGTTTCCGCAGGTCCATGAGAATGACATCGGTGGCTTTCTTGGAGAGCGCAAGCTCTGCAATTTTCTTGGCCAAAGTTCTTGAAGTCAAATCTTCTTCCTTCCCGGGGTCGTTACTGAAGAGGTTTAAGGGATCGAAAGTCGTTCCCAATGATCACGGAGACATCGAGATACGCGTTGCGATCGATCTGCTGCCGGACACGCTCCCGGGGAATCCCCAGGGCATCGGCCACCTGTTCGGCGGCCTGAAGATTACCGGAACGATCCAACACCAGCGTGATGGAGACGTCCGATTCCCTGTAGTTCCCCATTTCCACCACATCGAAACCCCGCGCGCGCAGGTAATCGGTAAATCGCTGGGCCAGCTTCGGCACACCCGACCCATTGAGGACATCCAGTTGGATGACGTGCTGCTTTCCATCAACGACAACCTCGGGTTCCACGGGGGGAGCAAGAAATATCCGATGCACGAAGGCATAGATCAGGATCAGCACCAGACCGGCAAAGATCAACAACATCCCGTTCTTGCCAATTCCGGCAACCCTGAATTTCCATCCTTTTGTACGCCGCGGCTTCTCTCCTTTTACCTGCGGGGAAGGGGCTTCCGGGACCGGCGGTGATTGTTCGTTTTGAGACTCCATAGAGGTCAGAATAAAAAAACAACCGAACAGGCCTGTGCCTCCATGGACACATGCTGTTCGGTTGTTCGGAACAACAGCCGGCTACCAATCACTGATTAGTGGATTTCTCCCTGATAGCGGTCGATACCATCGAACATGTTTGGACGGTAGTACCCGTTCCCCAGCCAGTACATCGGTGGTAACTGTCGGTATTGAATCGAGAAAAACATATTCTCACTGGGCCGGTAATTGAGCTCGGCACGGCTCAGGAAGACCCCGCTCAAATCGTTCTGGAACTGTTTGCCGAAGGAGTTGAACGGCGAATGCATCAGGCTGATATCCGCCTGAACATCAAGATCATTGGAGAACCGATACATCAAATTGTTGGTATACACTCCCATCGAAAGGCTGTTGCTGCCGAAGGTGGAATACGAGAGGGAGAAATTATGCCGCATGGTGAAGCGGGCAGGATCGAAAAAGCCCAGGATCAAGCCATCCCCTCCGGGGCGCATCATGGACTCGGAGACGCTCGGCTTCAACTCGCTGCTTCCCCTGAACTGGGCGTCGGCACCGGACGTCGACAGCAGTAATGCGACAACTGCACATCCGAGAACTCGCTTCATTGCATTTCCCTCCTGTAGTCAATCTGCCGTGAATACCGTACTTCAATGATACCGAAATGTGGGGTGATTGTCAAGATTAGCGCCTCTTGAGCGCCGGTTCGGCCCTCTGCCGGGCTTCCAGGATCAATCGCGCCTGTTCCAGTTGGTCCACCGTGTTGATCCCATGAATTTCATCGGGTTTCTTTGCGACAAGCGCTGAGACAGTCCCGTGGTTCTTCCAGAAGTATCCGAAAACATCCGTCAGGTAATATTCATGCTGACTATTATCAGTCTTGACATGCCGCAGTCCGTCGAAGAGCTCCGTTTTCCTGAACACGTAGATGCCCGAATTAATTTCCCTCACCAGCAGCTCTTCCGGGCTCGCATCGCGGTGCTCGACAATCTTCTCAACAAAATCCCCGGAATTCCTGATAATCCGGCCATATCCCGTCGGATCGTCCAAAACGGCAGTCAGGATGGTCGCCACTGCCTTGGTGCCGGAATGATGATGGAAAAGCTGCTGCATCGTTGACACGGTCAGCATCGGAACGTCGCCGGAGAGAACCACCACATCTCCTTCGAATCCTTTGAGTGCCTCCTCCGCCTGCATCACGGCATGACCGGTTCCCAACTGTTGATCTTGCACAGCAGACAGGACATCGGGGTGGGATTGGGTGACATAGCCAGTCACGGTTTCCCGCTGATGGCCGACAATAAGGATAACCCTTTGAGCCCCGAGATCATACGCAAGATCCACAACGTAATGGATCATTGGTTTTCCGTTCAGCTCGTACATCACTTTCGCGCGCGTCGGGTCCTTCATCCGCTTCCCCTGCCCCGCCGCCATGATGACCACCGCGCGATCACGCTTCCCGGACGATTTTGGAACTCCCTGCATATCTCTCCTGATTTTATGAAACGGGGATAAGAATATTGTCGATCAGGCGCGTTGTCCCATACCGGGCCGCCAGAGTGATCAGAAGCGAAGGTGGTTCGACCGACGCTGTCTCACGAAACCGGGAAGGTTCAAGAAACGCTATGTAGTCCACTTGCACCGGACCTGCTTGAGCAATGATGTCGAACATCTCTTTCTTCAACTTCACTACCGAGCGTTCTCCGTCATGAATCTGAGTCTCGGCGTGCCTGAGCGACCGATACAGCGCCGTCGCACGCGGGCGTTCATCCGGCTGGAGGTAGACATTCCGCGAGCTCAGAGCCAGTCCATCTTCTTCGCGTACAATCGGGGCCACGTGGATCCGCACATCGAGGTTCAAATCGGTTACCATTTTCTGAACGACAAACACCTGTTGCGCATCTTTTTGTCCGAACACGGCAACGTGCGGTTTGGTGATATTCAGAAGCTTCAGGACAATGGTTGCGACACCCATGAAATGTCCCGGACGGAAGGCCCCTTCGAGAGTCGTGGACACCCCCTCCACATTCACGAAGGTCGCATGTCCTTCCGGGTACATCTCCATCGCATCAGGGGCAAACAGGATATCGGTTCCCGCTCCTTCCGCCAGCTCACGGTCTCTGTCGAAATTGCGCGGGTACCGTTCAAAATCCTCCCCCTCACCAAATTGCGCGGGATTGACAAAAATCGTCGTTACGACAACATCGCTCTCCCGTCGCGCGAGTCCGATGAGGCTGAGATGGCCCTGATGGAGGAAACCCATCGTCGGAACGACGCCAATCCGTTTCCCCCCGGAGCGGAGTTGCTCCGCCGTATCCTGCATTTCCTTCGAGGACCAAATAATCTGCACGAAAAGTCCTTGCACCCTTTCAACGGTTCAATGCGAAGACGTGGTTCATCTGGAGAGCTTCAAGAAACCCGCGAATCTTCACTAATCTCCCCGAATCCTCTCAATAATAAACTAAAGAACTCGATCATGATAAGATTTCTTCGTGAAGATTCGTGTAGATTAGTGGGAAAAAACACCGGGCAAAAAGAACACTGTAAAGCTCGGACGCCTAATACGTATTCCCGCCTCTATACCAGGCAACGTTACGATCAGTCAATCCGGTTATTCGCTCTTGTTGCGTGTCTCTCAGCGATGGCCGTGTCTGCCTGCAATGATTCCCAACCGACGCCGGG
>DKJQ01000333.1:2454-4868 GCA_002454845.1 Ignavibacteria bacterium UBA6688 | reverse complement strand
TGAACATACGGGAGATCGGTCAGGTCGTTCCACTCTTCCACAAGATCGAGCGAGAAGTATGCCGAAGCTGGTTGAGGACGGGGATGGGGATAAACAACGAGGGCGGCGTCAGCGTTACGGAGCATCGCATCGAGTTCCGCCATCATCGGGATGAACTGAACCTGGTGCCGCTCGCCGGGGAGGCCGGAAAATTTCTCCGCCAGAATGATTTTGGTGAGAACGATTTCGGAAGTATAGTGAACATCGACCGCCACCGTACGGATTGATCCGACCCCCTGTTTGACGAACAATTCAATCGTACCGGAGCGGATGGAGGAGGCAGCGCACACACCGGGGAGAACGCGGTAGTCGCCTCCATGGCGTGCGTAATCGATGGGAGACAAGAAAGCGCATCCCGCCTCGTGAAAAGGGGGGATGCGCTCCCGGAAGAGTCGTGCAAGGTTGGCCGGGATGTCGGTCAGGACCTGAAACGACGGGATCGCTCCGTACAGCAATGGTTGCACATAGGCGGCGTCAGGAACACCGAGGTGCACCGGCATGCAATCAGGCGCTGGTCTTTTGCGTGACGGCCTTCGCGGCGAGTTTGCGCAGGTAGTACAGTTTCGCGCGGCGCACCGAGCCTTCCTTGACCCGTTCGATCTTCGCGATACGGGGGGAATGGAGCGGAAAGATACGCTCGACGCCGACACCGTCGGAGATCTTGCGGACCGTGAACGTCGAGTTGACGCCCGAGCCCCGCCTGCTGATCACAACCCCCTGGAACTGCTGGATGCGTTCCTTCTCGCCCTCGACCACGCGCACATGCACGTTGATCGTATCGCCAGGCCCGAACACGGGGCGGTCCGATTTCAGTTGTGTTGCCTCAATCAGCTTCATCTTATCCATGATGCTTTCTCCAGTAGGTATTCAACCGATCGTTATATTTACTCAGCGCTCTGAAAAAAAAATTAACCACCGATGGCACACCGATGAACGCCGATAAAAAAATGCCACAAAGTCACCATGACACAAAAAAAGTACTCAAGAATTCTTTAGAAAAACTTCGCGCCTTTGAGACAAGGTGTCTTGATTTTCCATCTACCAATATAGAGAGCGTGACCTGTCAGTGTTCATCGGTGCGTCATCCGTGTCAAAAAAAAGGGGTTCACGAAATGCCTCTTATGATGGATCGGCGTCCAGCATGTCGCCGCGCCGCGTTTTGGTGCGTTCCAACCGCTGCTGCTCGCGCCAGGCCTGGATTTCGCTATGGTCGCCCGAGAGGAGAACGTCCGGCACCTTTTTCCCTCGAAACTCCGGTGGACGGGTATATTCAGGCCAGCCGAGGAGTCCATCCTGAAAAGAGTCACTCAGGGCCGATTCACTATCGTTCAACACGCCCGGCACCAGGCGCACGATCGCATCCACGAGGACGGCCGCCGCCAGCTCCCCCCCCGTCAGCACATAATCCCCGATGGAAATTTCCATCGTCACGAGCGATTCCCGCACCCTCTCATCCACTCCTTTATAATGGCCGCAAATCAGGAGCAGGTTGGATTTCAGCGAAAGATCGTTGGCGAGTCGCTGATTGAATTTCTCCCCTTCCGGCGATAGGAAAATAATCTCATCATACACACGTTCGCGGGAAAGGTGTTCGACACATTCAAAGATCGGTTCCGGCTTCAGCACCATGCCCGACCCGCCGCCGTAGGGTGTATCGTCGATCGTTTTATGCTTGTCGTGCGCGTAGTCCCGAAGGTCGTGCACGACAATCCCGATCTTCCCCTTCTCCTGTCCCCGCTTGAGGATGCTTTCCTCGAACGGGCTCTCGAGGAGCTTCGGCAACCCGGTCACGATATCGATCCGCATCACTCCAGCATTCCTTCCAGGGGGTTGATGACGATACGCCGCTGTTTGAGGTCGACCGACACTATGACATGCTTGAGGGCCGGGATCAACACTTCCTTGCCGTCGTTCATCACCACCCACACATCGTTGGCGGGGAGCTGCAAGACATCCTGCACGATCCCCACCACGTCTCCCGTCTCCGTCACAATCTGCAATCCGAGGATATCGTGGATGAAGTACGTCCCGGCCGCAGGCTTCCTGCTTTTGGATTTCCTTACGTAGACAAACTGTCCGCGCCTGGCTTCGGCGGCGGGTTGTGTTTCAAGTTCTTTGAGCTTCAGGACGACGCCGGACCGATTCTGCCGGCTGCCGGCGACCGTGAACCGCTCGACTTTTGATTCATCGGGTCCGACCCACACTTCAGTTAACTCTTTGAACCGCCCTGGACCGTCTGCCAGCGAGAGAATGTTCACCTCGCCCCGGATTCCCACGGTTCGGGTGACCTGGCCGACAGCGATGAGGTCTGAAATCCGCGGTGCCGCACCCTTCTGTTTCATGCCTTAGTGCTTCGATTCGCAAGTACGGTTACG
>DKJQ01000333.1:0-2345 GCA_002454845.1 Ignavibacteria bacterium UBA6688 | reverse complement strand
GCGGGATGAATCGAAGGACTTAGCCAATAATATCGAGAACCGCTTTCCTGCCCTCTTTGGCGGCCACGGCCCGGAGCAACACCCTGAAGGATGAAGCCGTCCGTCCCTTCTTCCCGATCAGCTTTCCCACATCGGGCTGGTCCACTTTGAGCTTGAAGATCAGCGTCCCTTCCTTCTCCTCCAGATCCACCACCACTGCCTCGGGTCGATCGACGAGATGCTTCGCGATGTACTCCACGAATTCCTTCATAGTCCACCTCCATTCATCAACACTCAACACACAGGACCGTTGCACTCGTAAACACCCACCGCTCTCGAAGGTGAACCTCCCTCACCGGGCCATGATACTGCCGGAGACAAGAGACTCAGGCTGCCGGAGCCGCGGGAGCTTCCGCCGCTGGGGCTGCCTCTGCGGGTTTTTCGGCCGCTTTCTTCCTCTTTTCCGATCTCCGGACCTTGCGGTCGGCATCGCGAGTGGAGCGCTCAACCTGTTGCATCTGCCATTTCTCGAGGATGGATACTTTCTTCGCCTCATCCACGCCGTTCTTCGTCAGAGTCCAGCGAAGCCAGAGCCCGGATCGGCGAAAAAGCGAACGGACAGTATCGGTCGGTTGGGCCCCTTTCTGCAGCCAGTTGATGATCCGCTCTTCCTTCAGCGTCAGAGCGATCGGGTTGAGGTTGGGGTCGTACTGCCCCACCGTCTCGATGAACCGACCGTTGCGGGGCGAGCGAATATCCGCCACCACGACCTTGTAGATCGGATGCTTCTTCTTGCCTTCTCTCCGCAATCTTAACTTAACCACGGTTACTCCTCTTGATTGATTGGTGTATGGATTGTTTCAAAGTCGTATGGTCAGGTAGTGGGTTAAAAACCCCGGTTCTAGAATATCCACTAAGGTCACAGCCGGAGGCCCACTGATGAAGCACGCGCAGCGTGCCACAATTTGGATCGAGACTTATTGTATGCTTGTCGACGAGGCGCAGATCCCATGAGCAGGATGCTGACGCATCCTTCAGTTAATATGCCTCCGGCCTTCGTGGACATTGTTTTTCTTTTCAAAGGCCTGCTAAGCGGTCGGGAAACGCATTCCCCGCATCGCTTTCTTCATGTTTCCTTTGCTGAGCCGCTTCATCATCTTCTGCATTTCTTCAAACTGTTTCAGCAGCCGGTTGATCTCCTGCACGGAGGTGCCGCTCCCGATGGCGATCCGGCGACGGCGGCTTCCGTTGATCATCGACGGCCGGATCCGTTCCTCTCTCGTCATGGATTGGATCATCGCCTCGATGCGGACGAGTGCCTTGTCGTCCACCTGCACGTCGTTGGGGATCCTGTTCGCCCCCGGCAGCATGGCCAACACCTCGCTTAACGGTCCCATCTTTTTGACCTCATGAAGCTGCTCCAGGAAATCCTCCAGCGTAAACTGCGACTTCCGGAGTTTCTCCTCCAGCTTCACCGCCTTGACCTGGTCGAACTGCTCCTGCGCCTTCTCGACGAGGGTGACGATATCACCCATCCCGAGGATGCGGGAGGCTATACGTTCCGGGTAAAACGGTTCCAGGGCATCCAGTTTCTCGCCGACGCCGATAAACTTGATCGGCGTTTGGACCACGGCGCGGATCGACAGGGCAGCGCCACCGCGGCTGTCGCCATCGAGTTTGGTGAGGACGACGCCGTCGAAGTTCAGACGATCGTGGAAGGCCTTCGCCGTGTTCACGGCGTCCTGGCCCGTCATCGCGTCCACGACAAAAAGGATCTCGTGGGGAGATGTCTTCTCTTTGATCGCCGCGACTTCCTGCATCATCGCTTCATCGACGTGGAGCCGGCCCGCGGTGTCGATGATCACCGTATCGCGGATATTCTTGCGGGCGAAGTCGATGGAGTCCGCCGCAATCTTCACGGCCCCCGCTTCCCGGTCCACGTACACCGGTATCCCCAACTGCTTTCCCAGCATCATCAACTGGTCGATGGCCGCGGGGCGATAGACGTCCGCTGCAACCAGCAGGGGGTTACTCCCTTTCTTCTTCAGGAAACTTGCCAGCTTGGCGGAGAAGGTCGTTTTGCCGGAACCCTGCAACCCTGCCACGAGGATGATCGTCGGGGGGGTGTTCGAAGTCCTGATTTCCGCTTTCGACTCGCCGAGCAGCTTGACCATCTCATCATGGATGATCTTGATGATGAGCTGTCCCGGTGTGACGCTGTTCAGGACTTCCTGGCCGACGGCACGCGTCCGGACTTTCTCGATGAAGTCCTTGGCGACCTTATAGTTGACATCGGCATCTAAAAGAACGCGACGAACTTCACGGAGGGTTTCGGTGATGTTCGCCTCGGTGATCTTCCCCTCGCC
>DKJQ01000222.1 GCA_002454845.1 Ignavibacteria bacterium UBA6688 | reverse complement strand
GGTGAGGGATTGGTCTTCTGGAGATCGACCGGCTTTTCGAAAGGGAGCGAGGTCATTTCCACGATCCAGAAAAACGGGGGTGGGATCAAGCCGTACGCTTCAACCGATGAGAATTCTTTTTTGAGAGGCGTTGCCGCGGAGACCAGGGTGGGGGGCGTCCGGATCTCGGCATTCGTTTCTCACAAGCGGCTTCATGCGTCGGTGAACGATGAAGGAATCATCACGAGCTTCAACACGAGCGGATTGTTCAGGACCCCGGGCGAGATGCAGAACAAGGATGCTTCGGGTGAAAGGATGGTGGGGGGGATCGTGTCCGCAGTCCCGGTTCCCGGATTGAAATTTGAACTGTCGGGTTATCGGACGGCGTTTAATCATCCTGTGAGGCTCACCGGTACATTTGGGTTTCAGGGTACGACTGCCTCTGTCCTCGGCCTCAATGCATCCTGGACCGGTTCGCGCTCCACGGTATTCTCCGAGATTGCCCGGGACCATGGGGGCGTCATGGCCGGTGTTGCCGGCGTTGTTGTAAAACCTGCCCGGATTGTCGATCTCTCAATGATCGGTCGGATCTATCCCCGGAATTTCATCAGCCTGCACTCGTTTGGATTCGGGGAGGGGGGTGGCGCAACGCAGAATGAATCCGGCCTCTATTTCGGGGTCAAGGTGAGACCCTCACGAGGGACCATGATTTCCTCGTACTATGACCAATTCGTTGTTCCGTGGAGGACCTCCCTGGTCCGCCTCCCATCGGAAGGGAACGATCTCCTCACGCTCGTGCAATCCCAACTGACGCGCAAGCTTTCTCTCACTCTTCAGTTCAAGCGAAAAAATAAGGCTGTCACGGAAAATGTTCCGGACCAATTTGATGAGGAGACTCGGAGGGTCGGCATGCGGAAGCAACTCAACTACCGGGCGACCCTTGAGGTGAACTCATCCGTCAACTTCCGATGGAGGAGTCGTGTAGAATGGGTGCAGGTCGCGTACGATCTGACTGGTCTCCGCGAACGCGGGATTCTGGCCTACCAGGATATCCGGACATATGCCTTTCCGAGGTTTCTCCTGGATCTGAGAATCATAGCGTTCCATACCGATTCCTTTGATTCGCGGGTGTATGAGTTCGAGTCCGATACTCCGGGCGCCCTGAACAATCCCGGCTTGTTCGGCAGGGGATACCGGTGGTATGCAACGGCTCGCTATGAGTTTTCCCCCTCCCTGAACCTTTGGTTGAAATATGGCCATACAGTGAAGGAAGGTTTGAAGGTTATAAGTTCGGGATCAAATCAGATCTTGGGCAATCTTGACAATCGGGTCAGTATACAACTTGATGCAGTCCTGTAACATCGTCATTGCTTTCAAGTCTTCAAATTGGTAGATTCCCCCGGCTTTTCAAAGGAAGGGAGCGGGAGATTTGTACTCTTCAGTCCATGACAACCCTCTGATCAAGAGTCTCTTCGGGATCTTTTTCTTTCCACCTCCTTCAAGGAGCTTTCTTATGAAACGAATCATACTGATCGTGCTCTCCCTTTTGGTGGGGACCTTGTTGTTTGGCCAGACGACGTACAAGCTTCCGCCTGGAGAAGTTGTCGAGATCCTCGATGCCCAGCCGACACCGATCGTGTCGGTTAGCCCTCGGAACGAAGCCATGCTCCTGGTTGAGTTTGAGGCCCATCCTCCTATCGCGATGCTTGCGCGGCCGTTCCTGAGGCTTGGAGGATTGCGTGTTGATCCGGAGTTGAAATCCCGTCAGCGGACGATTCAGTATACGGGGATTACGGTCCGCTGGTTCGAAGGGGATAAATCGGTGCGTGTCGCGCTTCCGCAGAATGCGCGGATCGGATTCCCTTCATGGTCAAACGACGGCAGCAAACTTGCGTTCACCTTGGATGGGAACGAAGGAGTGGAATTGTGGGTTGCGGATGCCTTGACCGGAAAGGCAGGTCCTGTCGGGTCCTTCAAGGTTAATGATGTCCTGGGTTCACCGCATCAATGGATGAACGATAATACGACGTTGTTGGTCCGGATTATGCCGCATGGAAACCGACCAGCTCCGGCTATGCCGCGCGTCCCGGAGGGACCCAATATCGAGGAAACGGCCGGCAAGATTTCAAGGCCGCCGACGTTCCAGGACCTTCTCCGCAGCTCCCATGACGAAGACCTCTTTGAGTACTATGCCCACAGTCAGCTTGCGTTGGTCCATTCCGGAACGGGGGGGGTGAGGAGCATCAGCAAGCCGATGATGATTCTTTCCGCAACCTTTTCGCCGGATGAGCGCTATATGCTGGTAACCCGGATCAACCGGCCATTTTCCTACCGGGTTCCCTATTTTTATTTTGCCCGAACCGTGGAAGTGTGGAACACAGGAGGGAATGTCGTGAAGCTCGTCGGGGATTTACTCGTTACGGATGATGTTCCAACGCAAGGCGTTCCGACTGGCCCCCGTTCGGTCCAATGGCAGCCGTTACATAATGCCAGGCTTATCTGGGTGGAGGCGCTTGATGGAGGGGATCCCGTGAGGAAGGTCCCGTTCCGCGAATCGGTGAAATCCCTCCCCGCGCCATTTACAAACCAGGCAACGGAACGGCTGAAGCTGCAGCATCGCTACAGGGGTTTTGACTGGACGGCCAGGCAGGATGAAGTGCTGGTGGAGGAGTATGACAGGGATCGGCGATGGAGGACGACATCGTTTATCAATCTCACGAATCCCTCGAAGGGGAGACACGTAGTTTTCGACCTGAGCGCTCAGGACGCGTACAACAATCCGGGCAATCCGGTGTACGTCACGAAGCCGAATGGGGAGAGGGTATTCCTGCAGGATGGGGACTGGTTCTACCTGACGGGGCAAGGAGCCAGTGAAGCCGGCAACAGGCCGTTTCTCGACCGTCTAAACATTGTCACTCTCAAAAAAGAACGATTGTTTCAAAGTGGGGAAAACAACCTCGAGCAATTTGTCGCCTTCGTCAAGGATTCGCGCACTTCCATCGTCACGCGGTTCGAGTCCAGGATTGAAGTACCGAATTACCATACCCATGACCTTCGCTCGAAGCAGCGGCGAATGCTGACCGCTCTCAGGGATCCTGCCCCGCAGTTGACCGGTTTGAAGAAGGAACTCATCAAGTATGAGCGCGAAGATGGTGTGTCCCTCTCCGGAACGCTCTATCTTCCCCCCGGGTACCAGGAGGGAACAAAACTTCCCTTGTTGATCTGGGCTTATCCGCTTGAGTACTCCGATGCCACCACGGCGGGCCAGGTCCGCGGCTCGCCGAACAGCTTCACGTTCTTCCGCGGTGCATCGCCTCTCTTCTTCCTCACGCAAGGATATGCCGTTTTAATGGACGCGACGATGCCGGTGGTCGGACATCCCGAGACGATGAATAACACCTTCGTGCAGCAAATTGTCGGTGCGGCGAAGGCCGCCATCGATAAACTGGATGCAATGGGAGTCGTGGACCGGAAACGTGTCTTGGTGTCGGGCCACAGTTACGGAGCGTTCATGACGGCTAACCTCCTCGCACATTCCGATCTCTTTGCGGCAGGGATCGCGCGGAGCGGCGCTTATAACCGGACGCTGACACCGTTCGGGTTTCAGTCGGAGCGGCGTTCGTTCTGGGAAGCAAAAGAGACCTACCTGGGAGTCTCGCCCTTTACCCATGCCGACAAGATCAACGAACCGATCCTCCTGATCCATGGTGAGGCCGACAACAATTCCGGCACGTTCCCGATTCAATCGGAGCGGCTCTTCCAGGCCATCCGGGGAAACGGCGGAACCTCACGGCTTGTGTTGCTTCCGCATGAAAGTCATGGATACCTCGCGCGGGAATCGGTCCTGCACACTCTTGCCGAAATGTTCGACTGGGCAGACAAGTATGTCAAGAACAAAGTCGTGGTGGGGGACAAGTAACGAGCTGTAGTCAGTTTTCGAGCGGACAAGTATTGTCACTGTCCATCATCAGATGGCCAGGTCGATCCCATCCGGAAGGGCAGCGATGCCCTTCCGTTGTGAAAGGAGCACCGTACCATGAAAAAGACCTTTCCATTTTCTCGCGTCGTGACGTTTCGTCAAGCGCTTCCCCTTCAGCTCTGTTTGGGGGCGTTCGTTGTACTGCTTTCGTCCTTTTCCCCCCTAAGAGCGCAGGATCTTCTCAGGCAGCGGTTCGTTGAGAAGGTGAAATCCATTGTTTCCTCTTCGGATGCTGTGGTGGGGGTGGCCATGAAGGACCTGACCACCGGAGAGGAATTGTTCATCAATGAAGACGAGATTTTTCCGCAGGCCAGTTCCATCAAAATCCACATCCTGGCGGAACTGTACCGCCAGGCAGAGGAGGGGAAGTTCAAATTGACCGACATCACGCCGCTGCCGGAGTCGGTTCGCGTCGGGGGGAGTGGGGTGCTGGGTGAACTCGGTAAGAACTCCGTTTCCATGAGCCTGCGCGATTATGCCGTCCTTATGATGGTACTGAGCGACAATACCGCGACGAACTTGCTTATTGAAAAAGTAGGAATGGAGAATGTAAACCGACTCCTGACCTCGAACGGTGCGACCAAGACAAAGCTTCAGCGTGTCATGATGGACGTACAGGCTGCAAAAGAGGGGAGAGAGAACATCGGTACTCCGCGGGAAGTACTCCGGGTGCTGGAGCGTCTTTACCGGGGGGAACTGGTGAGCAGGAAAGCTTCAGAGGATATGCTCGCCATTCTGAAGAAGCCGAAGGGGGGAGCGTTGCGTGCCGGAATTCCCGATCAGGTGGAACTCGCGAACAAGGAGGGAGAGGTGGAGGGGATCCGGTGCGACGTCGGGATCGTGTTTCTCCCCGGGTCACCCTATGGACTGTGCGTCATGACGAAGATGCTTCCCGAGCCGGGCGAAGGTCGGCGGGTCATCAGCGAGATCTCCCGCACGGCGTACGGCTATTTTGAACGGAAGGCGAATTCGAATCAATACGGCCGCAGGGTTCCGCGCTGACCGGTTGGTCTCGTTCCCGGGCTGCGTTCTTCACGTTGTTCCGGCCGCGATATTTTCGTATCTTGGAACCGTGATGAAGACCGGAGTAAAAAAGACCGTTGTGGTGGGAATGAGTGGGGGTGTCGATTCGTCCGTTACGGCTGCCTTGCTGAAGGAGCAGGGGTATCACGTGATCGGCGTGACGATGAAGACGTACGACTTCGATGGAGTCGGCGGTAATGTTGGGAACGAAACGAGCTGTTGCGGCCTTGGCGCCATGAACGATGCCCGCCTGGTAGCTGCATCGATTGGAATACCGCACTATGTGGTGGATTTTCGCGAAACGTTCAACCGCGAGGTGATCGGCAACTTTGTGAAGGAATATCTGGATGGCCGGACACCCAACCCGTGCGTCCTCTGCAACCGCGAAATCAAATGGGGTGAGCTGCTGCGAAAGGCGGAAGCGCTCGGGGCGGACTGCATCGCCACCGGTCACTATGCCCGTCTCCGCTATGACGAGTTCCATCGACGGTATGTCGTTTCTGCGGCGGTGAACGAACGGAAGGACCAATCCTACGCTCTGTGGGCGGTTTCTCAGGAGGCGTTGAGCAAGACGATGTTTCCCCTGGGCGGCATGTCCAAGCCGGAGGTGCGGGAACTGGCTCACAAGTACGGACTTCGCACTGCTTCCAAGGAGGAAAGTTTTGAAATCTGCTTCGTTGCCGACAATAAATATGACCGCTTCTTGAAGGAGCGCGTCCCCGAACTGGAGGAGCAGGTCAATGGCGGTCCGTTAGTCCTCGAGGGGGATGTGGTGGGCACGCACCGTGGATATCCCTTTTACACGATCGGCCAGCGAAAGGGTCTGGGTGCATTCGGGAAGCCCGTCTATGTGACAGGAATCGATAGCAGCACGAATACTGTCCGGATTGGCGAAGGGAAGGATCTCCTTCAGCGGACTCTCGTCGCGAGGAACTGCAACCTGGTTGGCAGAGAGGCGCTTGAGGATGGCATGGTCGTTCAGGCCAAAGTTCGTTACAAAGATGAGGCGACCGGAGCGCTTGTCTTTCGTGAGGGGGAATCCGGGTTTCGGGTTGAGTTCATGGAGCCGAAGCGGGCCATCACCCCCGGCCAATCCGTCGTTCTTTACGATGGAGCGGACGTCGTAGCCGGTGGCATCATCGACCACGTCCTGCTTTAAGAGTATATTGCCCAGGAAGCTCTGTGGCCCAGTCCCGACCGGGGTTGGGCTTTCGCATTTGTAAGACACTGAAACTTCAAAGCCGCATCCAAAACCCTTTCCAGAGCCCAACGGCGGGAACGGGAGGAACTTTCCCCGAGGGTGTTCGTTTATTGCACAGGTTCGCGTGAAACATCCGAACGACGATTTCCAGCTAGTAGAAGCGTTCCGTCAGGGGGACGAAAAGGCTTTTGAGGAGCTGATTCGTCGCTACCAACGTCAGGTTGCGAACCTGATCTACCTTACCATGGGGAATCGTGAGGAGGTTGACGACCTGACGCAGGAAGTGTTTATCCGGGTCTACCGCTCCCTGCACAGGTTCGAACATAGTGCTTCGGTTTTTTCATGGATCTACCGGATTACGATGAATCTCTGTATCGACGAGATCCGGCGCCGGAAGATCAAGCGGACGCTCTCTCTCGAGTTTTTTACCGACCATACACTGGAGCGGGAACGGCAATCCAAAGAGACCTCGAACGCGGAAGATGATCTCCTGTTGAAGGAAAAGAAACGGATGGTTTCGAACGCATTGCAGCGGCTTTCCCCCCTTCATCGGCAAATCATCCTCCTTCGCGAGTATGAGGATCTTACGTATGAGGAGATCGCGAAGACATTGAGGATCTCGACGCAAGCGGTCAAATCGAGAATCTTTCGCGCCCGGGAGGAATTACGGACGCTGCTGAAAGACTATTTCAAGGAGCGAACATGAACCACGGACAACTGAAGCAGTGGGTTTCGTCCTTTATCGACGGTGAGGCAAATGACGAACAACGCAGGGAGGTTCTTTCCCACCTGGAATCGTGCATCGAGTGCCGCACCCTTGTGAGCGAAGCGAAGATGCTTCGTGACGGCATTCGTCATGCGGCTGATATCGATCTGCCGCCGACCTTTGCCTACGGAGTCCTGCGGGCGGTGCGAACGGGTCAGGAGCTCGACCGGACCAACGCCGGCATCGATCGGCTCGGCATGCGGGTGGTGTTGGCGCTTTCTCTCGTTGTGATGTGCCTCTTCGGATTAGGGAGTCTCTATCAACCGGAACTGCCTTCGCCGGTCGACCGGATTCTCACAGGAGAATTGTCGGATTCGTTGAGTAAACGCGTGCTGGAGTCCCAACACGATATTTCAAAGGATGATATCATTTTTGCTGCAATTTCAAAATAGGTGGTCGCATGGGACTGAAGACAAAAACCTTCTTGTTTATTATTGCGAGTTTTCTCCTGG
>DKJQ01000007.1 GCA_002454845.1 Ignavibacteria bacterium UBA6688 | reverse complement strand
ATCAATCCTCGGCAACAATTCTTCTTCTACATTGTATTATGAATTTTAATACTTTGATATCATATCAGGAGCGATGATGTCTTCCCCACAAAACAAAGTCCAGGAATTCCACAACCTGAACATCCTCTTCATCGACGATGACGCGTCGTTTTCCAGAACCATCGCGATGATGTTGCATGAAGGTTACGGCCATAACACGAAGATTGCGGCGTCGGCGTTTCAGGCCTATGCGGAAATCCAGCGCAGCAACTTTGACGTAATCCTTCTTGATTACAGGCTCGAAGACGCCAGCGGGCTTGATGTTTTGCAGTGGATGATGGATCATTCCATCGACACCCCGGTGATTCTCCTGACCGGTTTTGGCTGTGAAGAGGTCGCGGTGGAAGCCATGAAGTTGGGGGCGTACGACTACGTCAACAAAGGGCATATCTCGTTCGACTATATTCCGGTGCTGATCCACCGGACAAAGGAACGTCACCTGGTGGTCAAACAACAACGTCAGCGCAGCACGGCGATCCAGGCGTTCCAGAACGCGGTCCATTCCAGCCTCTTTCTCATCAATAAGTCCGTTGCCAACATTCACTCCCGGTTGGAGACTCATCAAGACCCATTGGCTAATGGTAATGTTCCATCGGAACCGGTGGACGAAACCCTTCGTGCCGTCGCTCATGAAATGCGCCTGATCCGTGAAACCATCGCCTCCCTGAATGATTTGAATGATCTTCTCTCTCAGGAACGTTCGGGGGAGCAAGTCAAACCATCCCACCACGAGAGCTAAGAATGAAGAAGACCGGACGCAGGGTTTCCCGCCGGGACCGGTTTCTCAATTTTTGACCTTTTCTTTTCCTCTGTTTACTTTTCTTATCAGGCTGCTCCGTTCCCCACCTTCATCCCCCTCACCATTCAAGTTGGACGACGGCGAAGAACTTGGTACTTCTTCCTGGTGGTACTCAAAAGGTTAGCTTCCTTTCCTGTACGGATCCTGATCGAACGGGAGAGGAAACGCCCGGTCCGTTGCTCAAAGGAAGCGATGCCAAAATGCGATCCTCGTATTTCCCTTCGTGGCCGTGACAAACGGTCTCCTGTATCCATGGGTCGTAAAGCCTGAAAAGGAAGGCCCGCTCTCATCAAATACAGCAGTTCGCCTTTGATGCACGGGCAAGTTCCATTTTGCATGTTCCCTCTTAACCTGTTATACTTGATGGATTGGAGCCTTCGCAAAGCCGCGGCCCGAAGGGACACTCTCCCCACACTACATACCAAGCAGTCATCAGCTCGAATGAAATCCATTGTTCTTATTGAAGACAACCGGGACAACCGCCTCCTGGTACGGGCCCTCGTGAGCGAATTCTATGTGCTGAAGGAATACGAAACTGGGTTCGAAGCGCTGGAAGGTTTGAAGTCCATGATCCCCGATCTGATCCTGTTGGACATTTCTCTCCCCGGCATGGATGGTGTGGAAGTGCTCTCCCGGCTACGGTCGGACGAACGGTTGAGATCGATCCCGGTGATCGCCCTCACGGCCCATGCCATGAGCGGGGACCGCGAGCGGTACCTCCGGGCCGGCTTTGATGACTATGTTGCCAAACCGATTATTGATGAGGAGGTTCTCCTCCAGGCGATTGCGCGTGCATTACCCCCACCGTTGAAACAGTAACAGGAATTCTTCGATTGTCATGGCCGGACAACTCAAAAGCATGCTTCGTGGTACCGTGAGAACCTTGCTTCGTCCCCTGATCTGTGGCGCGACGTTCGCGATTTTCCCTCTTCTTTTGCTCTCCTCCTCACTGTCAGCCCAATCCAACCCAAACCGTTTGCCGCGGAGTCTTGAATCGGAGTATATCGTCGATTTCTGGGAAACGGACAGCGGGTTACCTCAGAATTCTGTCAATGACATTCTTCAAACCCGCGATGGTTATCTCTGGCTTGCCACCTATGACGGGTTGGTCCGGTTCAACGGTGTCGACTTCACCGTCTTTAGCATGGCGAACATCCCCGTGCTCAAGAGTAACCGGATGGTCTCGTTATTTGAAGACACCGACGGAGCACTCTGGATTGGGACTGAACAGGGCGGACTTGTGCGCTTGCGCGATGGAGTGTTCACAACGTATTCGGCAGAGTCGGGACTCGAAAGCGATATCATCCTCTCCTTTGCAGAGATGCCAAAAGGAACGTTATGGATTGGGACGAGCGGGGCCGGGCTCTACAGGATGAAGAATGAACGCTTCATCAAGGTGTTCACGACCAAAGGAGAATGGTTGAGCGGCGTGGTGGGAGCGCTCCTGGCGGATTCCGAGGGGAAATTTTGGATCGGGACCGGCAATGGGCTGTATGTTATGAAGAGCGGCGTGATCGAACATGTCCGGGAGACAGGCACAGATAACATCAGTTCGCTCCTTGAAGATCGAGAAGGGAATATCTGGGGCGGTTCCGATTCTGGAGTGTTCGGTTTTCAAAGGGAGGTATGGTCCCGCTTCGGGGAACGGGACGGCTTAAGCGATGTCCGCACGACCTCTCTTCTCCTTGACCATGAGGGAACCATCTGGCGTGGTTCGATAAATGGTGTGAGTCGTTACGCGGACGGCCGATGGTCTTCGTTTACCTTGCCGGGGGGTGTTGCCGCCAACCATGTCCAGTCGATGTACCAGGACCGGGAAAACAACCTGTGGCTCGGAACGAACAGCACCGGACTTGCAAGGCTGCGGGAGCGGATCATCCAGGTGTACACAACCCAACAGGGACTTTCACACGATGTCATTCTTGCGGTCTTTCAGGACCGCGCCGGCACCATGTGGATTGGCACTAATTGTGGAGGCCTGAACCGGTTCAGGGACGGAGTATTTACAAACGTTTCTGTTCGACACCGCCTTGCGGATGATTGTGTCTGGTCCATTTGGGAGGACCGAAAGGGAAATCTCTGGACGGGGTCATGGGGAGGGGGATTGTACACCTCTTCCGGCAACAAGCTGTTGCGGTATACCGAAGCGAACGGACTCTCCAACAATATCGTCCTTGCCATTTATGAGGACAGGGGAGGGACCATGTGGGTTGGAACCAGGAGCGGTTTGAACAGGATCAGGGGCGACTCCATTGCGATCTACCGGACCGCGGACGGCATCGCGCACGACGATATCCGGGTGATCTCGGAAGATTCCACAGGGGCGCTCTGGATCGGCACGATCGGCGGCCTGACGCGATATTTTGAGGGAACATTCAGCTCGTTCACGACCGATCATGGTCTTTCGAACAACTACGTCCGTGCCATCCACCCGGACCGGGACGGGGTTCTCTGGATCGGGACGTACGGAGGAGGACTGAACAGGTTCAAGGATGGGAAGTTCGTCCGGTATACGACGGCCGAAGGGTTGTTCGATAACGGTGTTTTCCAGATTCTCGAGGATCACCATGGGAACTTCTGGATGAGCAGCAATAAAGGGATCTTCCGGGTAAAGAAACACGAGTTGGAGGAGTTTGCAGCCGGTACGCGCGGACACATCACGTCCATCGCCTACGGCAAGGAAGACGGGATGTTAAACAGGGAATGCAACGGAGGCTTTCAGCCGGCGGGGTGGAAAACGACGGACGGGCGGTTGTGGTTCCCCACGATCAAAGGGCTCGTTGTCATCGATCCGGACAAGATCACGACCAATACGCCTCCGCCGCCGGTGATCATAGAACGGTTTGTTGCCGACAGTGGTACGGTTTCCATGCATGGCCTGGTGGACCTCCCAGCGGGGACGGACCGGCTCGAATTCCATTACGCCGGCCTGAATTACTCGGCTCCGCAGCGCGTCACGTACCGATACAGGCTCGAGGGATTCGACGAGGGATGGATTGATGCGGGAAGCAGGCGAACGGCTTATTATACAAAAATTCCCCCGGGGTCGTACACCTTTCGCGTCGCCGCGGCCAACGAAGACGGGGTCTGGAATGAGGACGGAGAGGTCGTGATGTTCGAAGTCCAGCCCTTGTTCTATCAGACGAGGATCTTTTATGCGTTTACCGTCTTGATGGTGCTCGGCCTCGCTGGTGGGTTCTATTTCTTGCGCGTCCGGCAACTCATGCATGTGACCCTTGAGCTTGAGGATCGCGTTTCGGTTCGGACGCGGGAAGTCGTGGAGCAAAAGAACCAGCTTGCCCGGGTGAACGTCGAGCTCAGCACCCTCCTCGCCCAACTTGAAGAAAAATCGAGATTGTTTCAGTTGTCGAAAGTTCGGGCAGAAGAAGCGAATAACGCAAAAAGCCAATTCCTTGCCATTGTCAGCCATGAATTGCGCACCCCGCTGAATTCCGTCATCGGGTTTGCCAATATTCTCTTCAAGAAAAAAAGGGGAAAACTGGACGAGGAGGACCTCCTGTACGTCGAGCGGATCCTGGAGAACGGAAAACACCTCTTGACTCTCATTGATGGGGTGCTCGATCTTTCGAAGATTGAATCCGGGAGGGGCGACGTCAACATCGAACGGATCTCCCTGACACAACTGATTCATGAGACCATCGACCAGCTCGAGGGAAGGTTATTGGAAAAGAACGTGACGATGGAACGCGATCTCCCCGAGGAGGAGGTTTTTTTCGAGACGGATGCGGGCAAACTCAAACAGATTCTCATTAACCTGATCGGGAACGCCATCAAGTTCACCGACCGCGGGGGCGTGACGCTCACGGTGGAGGTCGTCGCGGGGAACGGCGCCGCGCCGGCCGCGCGGCTCCGGCTGATAGGCCTGCGCCGGCGACAGATCATACGAAGGGGGCGGCTGCCGATCGGGGTCCGCCTCGGCTTCGATCACGACCCGTTTGAGTCCCCCGAGAAAGCCGCGCTTTTCGACCACGACGTGGTAGTCGATCTGGAAGCGCGCGACGCCGAGCTCCCGGGTCGCGGTCTCGAGCGCCTCGTCGAGGCTGCGTCCTTCGAATCGCTGTCCGGCCATCGGTCGTTACCCCTTTGCCCGCTTCGGCTGCGGCGTGTGCCAGTAGCGGTTGGTGATCCACTGCTGAATGATCGACAGGATATTCTGAACCAGCCAGTAGAGCACAAGCCCGCTCGGGAACTCCTTGAAGAGCCATCCGAAAACGATCGGCATCGCGAGGAAAATCCGCCGCTGCATGGGGTCGGCCGTCGTCGGCGTGATCCACTGCTGCAGGAACATCGTGACCGTCATCAGGATCGGCGTGATGTAGTACGGGTCCTTCACGGAGAGATCGGTGATCCAGAGAATCCAGGGCGCGCCGCGAAGCTCGATCGCGCGAGAGAGAAGAGTGTAGAAGCCCCAGAGGATCGGAAGCTGGAGGAGGAGCGGCACGCATCCGCTCGCGGGATTGATCCCCTCTTCCTTGTACAGCTTCATCATCTCGAGGTTCATCTTCTGGCGCTGGTCGGGATCGGTCTTCGCCTTCTTGTAGCGATCCTTGATCGCGTTCATCTTCGGCTGCACGAGCTGCATCCGTTTCATCGAGACCATGCTCTTGTGCTGCAGCGGATAGAGCAGGATCTTGATGATCACCGTGAGGACGACGATCGCCCAGCCGTAATTGTGCGTCCAGGTGTTGAACCAGATGAGCGCCGTGAGAAGGACCCGCGAGATGAATCCGAAGATGCCGAACTGCAGGGTCTGTTCGAGGCCGTACTCGTCGAGCCGGCCGACTTCCTTCGGCCCGAAGTAGGCTGTCCCCGTGAGCTCTCCCCCCACGGCGTTGAGGCCGGCGTAGAGCTCCCGGCGGGGCGGCGCACCCTCGACCGATGACGGGACCTCGGTCGCGCGGAAGATGGCCGACCCGGCCCGCTCGGGCTTGAGCACCGAGAGGAAGTAGTTGTCCTCGATTCCGACGAACTCCGGCCGCCCCTCGAAGATCTGGAATGCCTCCGCTTTCTCCTTGGGCAGCGTGTCGAGATCCCCGTCGCTCTGGATGACGCCCAGGCCGGTCTGCGCGAACCGGTTGCCTTCCTCTTCGGGGAGGAGGTTGCGCATCCCGGGGCCGATCGTGGTGCGCCACGGGATCCCGCCCGGCGTCGTCATCCGGATCTCGAAGCGGAAGAGGTAGCGCGCCGGATCGAGCCGGAACGTCTTCTCGACGGAAACGCCCTCGCCGGCCCAGCGGAAGCGGAGGACGGTCGCATTTCGCTCGCTCGTGCGCTCGACCTGGTAGAGACCGCGGTTGACGAGCTCGGTGATGGTGGCGTCGGCGGCGCCGATGGCGAACGGATAGTCGGTGGCATCCTCCACGCGGGGCGCGACCAGATCGACCGGCTCGCCTCCTCGTTTCTGCGGGTACGAACGAAGCTGAAAGGAGATCAGCTGAGCGCCCCGATTCGAGAAGACCGCGCGATAGAGGTCGGAGTCAACGACGACCCTCTGTTCCGCGGGCGCGGCGAGGGTCTCGACCGAGAGCGGCGGCGCGGTCGCGGGGGCGACTGCGGCCGGAGCCGGAGCGGTCGCCT
>DKJQ01000369.1 GCA_002454845.1 Ignavibacteria bacterium UBA6688 | reverse complement strand
GTTCGAGTGGAATGAACTGCTCGACACCTTGCAGGATGAGAAGGACGAAAAGAAGGAAGCGTCAGAGAAAGAATAACTCCGTGGCAGGCAGAACCTTCTCAACACCTCCGCCACACTGAGCAAGAAGAAACGAGATCGTGGGCCAAACACAGAAAGAGCGTCTTTCCCAATTTTTCAGGGACCTCCAGGTACAAATCTGCATGGGACTGGAAGAACTCGACGGCAAGGCGCGTTTTACCGAGGACTGGTGGGACCACCCCAGCGGTGGCGGTGGAAGGACCTGCGTGATCCAGGAGGGGCGCGTATTCGAAAAAGGGGCCGTCAATACGTCGGCCATCTCGAGCACGCTCACCGACCTCCTGGCGGAACGGATGAAGATCGCCCCGCAGGAAATCTCCGCTACCGGCTTGTCGCTCATCCTTCATCCCTCCAGTCCCATGGTCCCCACGGTGCACGCAAACTTTCGGTACCTCGAGCTGGAAGACGGCAGTTTCTGGTTCGGCGGGGGGGCGGATCTCACGCCGTACTATCTGTTCGAAGAGGACGCCCGCCATTTCCACGGAGTCTGGAAGTCCGCCTGCGACTCTTATGATCCCGGCTCTTATGTGCGGTTTAAACAATGGTGCGACGAATATTTTTTTATCAAGCACCGGCTCGAAGCGCGTGGAATCGGAGGTGTTTTTTTCGATGACCTGAAGGGGGATTTTGAGGACCTTTTCCGCTTCATCCGCACGTGCGGCGAGTCGTTCCTCAAGGCTTATGTCCCTATCGTGGAGCGAAGGCTCCATGAGCCATGGGGTGAACAGGAAAAGAACTGGCAGCTTATACGCCGCGGCCGGTACGTCGAGTTTAATCTAGTTTATGACCGCGGCACATTGTTCGGGCTTGAGACGCAGGGAAGGACAGAATCGATCCTCCTCTCACTCCCCCCTCTCGTCCGCTGGAACTATAACATCCAACCCGGCAGTGGCTCGAGAGAAGAGCAACTGCTCGCGGTCCTGAAAAACCCCCGCGACTGGGTTCAACCATAGCATCAACACAAGAGAGCGCAACATCCATGACATTAAAGAAAACCGCGGTGGTGCTCTTCCAGCTTGGGGGACCGGACTCAACCGAGGCGGTCGAGCCGTTCCTCTTCAACCTATTTATGGACCCGGATATCATCGATTTCCCGCTGGCAAGCCTGGTCCGGAAACCACTTGCCCGGTATGTGGCGCGCAAACGATCCCATCACGTCGCCGAGCACTACACCGAAATCGGGGGGAAATCTCCCATCCTTGATCTTACCATCGCACAGGCGGAGGCGTTGGAACGTGCCCTGAAACCGCGGCTCAACGTCAAAGTCTTCGTCGCCATGCGCTACTGGCACCCGCTCACAGAAGCCGCCGTGCGACAGGTCAAGGCCGGAAATTTTGACGAGGTCATCCTTCTCCCCCTGTACCCCCAATGTTCCATCACGACAAGCGGTTCAAGCCTCAACGAGTGGCACCGTCAATGCAGAAGTGTCGGGTTAACGGACATGCCTCAGAAGTTGGTACACCAGTATTACAGTCATCCCCTCTACATTGAAGCCCTGGTGCAGAACATCAACAAGGCGCTCGGAGAGTTCCGGGGGCAGGATCCGCAGTCGGTCCACATGTTGTTCAGCGCCCATGGGGTCCCGGTGTCGATCATACAGCGAGGCGACCCCTACCAGCGGCACATTGAAGAGACCGTTCGGCTGGTTGTGGAAAAAGGGGGATGGGAACATCCTCATATTCTTTGCTACCAGAGCAAAGTTGGGCCGGCGCGATGGCTCGAACCCTCTCTGACCGGTACGATCCGCGACCTGGCGACCGGGGGGGTACGGAACATGGTCGTTGTCCCGGTGGCATTCGTCACGGACCATATTGAAACACTGCACGAGATCAACATCGAGGAACGCGAGGGGGCGGAGAAGCTGGGGGTTGAAAAGTTTGTCATGATGCCGGCGTTGAACGACCATCCGAAGTTTATTGAAGCACTGGCAGAGGAGGTGTTGAAGCTTGCCGCGTCCGATGGTAAGAGCGAGGCCCATCGGTGTGAGTGTCGCGATGCGATCCTGCGGCGGGGAGCATCGTGAGCGAAGCCCGGGAACACGTCGATGTCGTCGTCATCGGGGGAGGAATTTCCGGCCTTTGCGCCGCCTACTGGCTGGCAAAGCAGGGTTTTGATGTGAGGGTCCTCGAGCGGGAGACGGAAGTCGGTGGGACGATGAAATCCGTTCGAGAGGAAGGGTTCCTTTCGGAGACTGGTCCCAACAGCGCCCTCGAGACCACACCCCTGTTTCGTGAACTTGTCTCCGGGTGCGGAATCGGCGATGAATTTCTCTATGCCAATCCGGTCGGGAAGAACCGGTACATCCTCCGCGACGGAACGTTGCATGCCTTACCCCTGACCCCCGCCGCATTTCTCGCCAGCAAATTATTTTCGGCAAAAGGGAAGCTTCGCTTGCTCATGGAGCCGTTTATCGGACGGGGCACCGGGGAGGAGAGCATTGCCGAGTTCGTAACCCGCCGCGTGGGGCGGGAGTTTCTGGATTACGCGATCGATCCGTTTGTCGCCGGGGTCTTTGCGGGGCGGCCGGAGCAGCTCAGCGTTCAGGCCTCATTCCCAAAACTCTATGCCCTGGAGAAAAACTACGGCGGGCTCGTCCGGGGAATGATCCTGGGGAGACGTGAACGGAAGAAGCGGGCGGAGAAAGCAAAAGACCGGGCAGAGTCTTTTTCGTTCGCGGGGGGCATGCAGGTACTTCCGCGTGCCATCGCCGCGACGCTCGGCCGCGCCGTCCTGACCGACGCCCGGGTTGAATCCGTAAACCGTTCGGGTCCTTCTTCTTTTGAGGTCGCGTACACGCATAGCCATTCTCCACGAACGATCCTATGTCGGTCAGTCGTCATCTCCTCCCCTGCGTATGGAGCGGCAGAGCTGATCCAACAGCTTTCCTCGGAAACGGCGTCGGTACTTCGATCCATCACCTACTCCCCCGTCATTTCCCTGTTTCTCGGTTTTAGAAAAGAGGCGGTTGGGCATACCCTCGATGGGTTCGGTGTCTTGGTTCCCACCAAGGAACGACGAGATATCCTCGGCTGTCTTTGGTCCTCCAGCCTTTTTCCCCACAGGGCTCCTGAGGGCATGGTGGCCCTGACCGTGTTCGTGGGGGGCGCACGTCAGCCCGAACTAACCGAACTGCCCGAAAACAAGCTGTGTGATCTGGTTCTCAACGAATTAAAAAAGATTATGCAAGTTTCAGGAAAACTCGTATATTTGAGGGTCACAACCTGGAAACAGGCCATCCCACAATACGAGCTCGGGTACCAACAAAAGACGGAAAGGCTCGACCGGCTCGAAAAGGACCATCCTGGCTTGTTTCTCTGCAGCAACTTCAGGGGGGGGATTTCGGTGGGAGACTGCGTCAAGAGCGCGGATGAGGTATCGAAACGTGCGGCGCACCATCTCCGGACGCACCCGTCGTCAGTGTGAGAGTATTCAGTCGATCCAAGGTTTCTTACCTAACCAGGGAGATTGTATGAAAGAATCGGTCAAGCATCTGATTTGGATGGCACTCGTAGGACTCTTGATGGGGATTGGGACAGGAGAAAGCAAGGCGCAGGGGACCACCGCCGTTCCCGAAGACAACCTCGAGCCCGGAGAGTTCACCGCGATCCTCAAGGAGAGCTGGTCGTTCCTGAAAGACGAAACCGACAGTTTGGCAAAAATCGTCGGAACGAAACTCGAATTTGAAACCGCGGCAGAGTTCGAAAAGCGGGCGGTCAATGCGCGTTCGCAATACCTCAGTAAGGTCACACGGTACGTGAAAGAGAAGAAGTTTGATACGCGAGTCCTCGGCGTCCTGTTCAAAGCCAGGCTGGTCGAATACAACGCCGATACGCAGGTGTATAACGTGACCTCCCCCACGCTCGTGGAAGCTCCGTATAATATTCCACAGGTTGTTACGGATGTCCCGGGGAATCCCTATGTCGCTCTTGCCGATTCGATCACGAAGGGTTATCGGACCTCGTCCATTTACCTGAACTTTTCCCCGTACTTCCGCTGGCGGGCGAACCGCGACACCGCCCGGGCGGCGAAAGCAGACGAAGCCAAAATGTATTTTCGCATCCGGTTCAGGGTCGAACTGCAGCAGACCAGCACGAGCGGATCGGCGAAGTTCACCATCGTCCCCCAGCGTCTGATGTTGATCAACCAGCGAACGAATTCCGTGTACTGGGAGCAAGCCCTGCGATAACGCTTCGCTTCAGGCGGTCACGTCCGGTTCGTTAAGCGACACTCGAGATGCGCGCATCATCGACTGTCGCTTTTTCTATACCTGCAGGTTATCGCCGCAACGACCTTGAGAGGGATAGGCGCAACATGCGGATCTTCTGTGTACCATGAACCCCGGGGAATGATGACAATACGAAATGTATTGATTATTGAAGATGAGGCGAACTTTGTGCAGACACTGGAGTATGCGCTCCGGAATGCACCCGAGCACCGGTATGCTGTGCAGCACGCGCTGTCTGCGGAAGATGGGGCCGAAATCGTCGCCCACGGTGGGCGGTTCGATGTCATCCTGCTCGACTATTATCTTCCCGGTCGCAACGGCGGGGAGTTTCTCAAAACCCTCCGCGAGAGCGGAAACGAGACGCCGGTCATTTGCATTTCAGTGAGCCAGGACTACAGGATCGTGCAGGAGCTGCTGCAATCAGGTGCCGACGACTATGTTGCGAAGGAAGAACTCAACAATTCCCTCGCCATGGAAAAAACGATCTCCGCGGTGATCGATAAGAAACTGTACGAGAGGCGGATCGCCGAGCTCGAGATCGGGTCGCACCGGATGGACGCCATCTTGACCATTGTTCGGACCGTGCAGCATGAGTTAAACAACCCGATGGCGATCTCCCAGCTCGCGTTATCCCGTCTGGCCGAACCCGAGAGGCTCAGCCGGGAAGAATACCGGCGGGCATTCGATCAGGTCCAGGAGGGGATTGACCGTATGGCCTCGGTCCTGCGCATCCTCCCCGAAGTCCGTGAGGAAGTTTTCAACGAAAAGCTGCACGGGCTGAAGATCTACTCGATGCCCACAAAACCGCCTTCACCATGATTGCGGAGACCGTATGACCACTGCTACCGTGCTCATTGTCGAAGATGAACCGACCATCGCGCTTTCGTTTCAGCACATCCTTAAAGGCTCGCTCGACTACAACTATCAGATCACGAGCGTGATATCCGCCGAGGACGCCCTCAAAGCCTGGGAGCAAGCAGGCTCGTTCGATGTCGTCCTCCTCGATATCTTCCTTCCGGGGGAGAGCGGTCTGCAGTTCCTGAGGGCTATCCGTTCGGTCGATGAGGATTCCGTGGTTATCTGTATCTCCGGCTCCCAGGATTACAGGGTGGTTCACGACGTCTTCAAGTTGGGAGCGGACGATTTTATCTCGAAGCTGGAGCTCTCCAACCACTACGTCCTCGAAAAAGCGATCTTCGCAGGACTCGCGAAGCGTCAGTATCGGCAGGAAAAAGCAAGGCTGGAAATCACTCAACAGCGGTTGGACGCCATCACCACCATCATCAGGACGGTGCACCACGAGTTGAACAACCCGATGGCGATCATGAAGCTGGCAATATCGAAGATCACGACGCCGGGCGAGCTGACGGAGGAGGAGTTCCGCCGCTATGCTGCACAGGTCCAGGAGAATATCGAGCGGATGACCGAAGTACTGAGACGGCTCCCCTACTTCCATGAGGAAGTGCTGAACACGCAACTCCGCGGGTTAAAACTCTACGCCCTCCCGGACGATCCCTCTTCAAAAAAGAATCTCTGACCACCCTTCCCGAAACCCGTCCAGCCCCCCCGGGGCGGAGCAATCACATCGGCGCATGAAGGTCGTGCGCGATATCCTCTTCGGTAATATCGATCAGTTCCCGAACCTCGTGCGGCTTGACGGTTAAGACAGGGACTTTCGACAACCGGACCACTTTCTCCGCGACGCTTCCCATCAGAATGTGCCGCAATCCGCTTCTCCCATGAGACGACATCACGATCAGATCCGCTCCCAGGGACTGGGCGGCCCGGACGATCTCGATGGCGGGCGAGCCTTCCCGAACTTCGATCTGAACCGAGTGCGCAACAAGGTCGTTGTCAATAAGGAGGTGCTGCACCATTTTCGTGATGGTCTCCCGGCGCCCCTGCGAGTCCGTGGGAACGGTTGACTTCAAATGATGATCATCCACCTGGAGAACGATGATGCCGGCTTCAAATAGTTCGGCAATTTCCTGGGCGTACTGAATACCAACGAGGGAGTATGCCGACATATCGATTGGCACCAGGATGGTTTTAGGGGCTTTCATGAGGCTCGCCTTTTCTTGGAGAGTGGAAGGGATTGTTCTCTGGAAGGGGACAAGTCTTATGCCAACGCGACTTTCCTTATTCAAAAGTATTTGCCTGTTCCGAAGAGCCCGTACTTCCCAGAATCAATAAAATCCGGCGACGGTTTCTTAAGAGATAAAAATAGGCTGCCGTGCACCACACACGGCAGCCTGGGGGTGACCCGCCTGCATAGGAGGGGTAAAGCAAGCGGATGGGAGTAAGACTCTTCATATGGCGCAGGTGAACGTGCGCCTCAGTTCAAGCCGGTACGCGCCTTCAGGTTTTCCCTGACGACCGTCGCAGGGAGTGTACCATTCGTTCAAGCCCCTCTGCGAGGGAGGCGTGCAAACTTTCCGGTATATCCTCAAGCAGTTTTTCGTGAACCTGGAGGTATTGTTCCTCCAGGGTACGGACAAAAACAGATCCTTTCGACGTAAGACAGACATCGATGCTTCGCCGATCCTCGGGATCAATCGACCGCGTCACGTACCCTTTTTCTTCCAGACTTTCAAGGATACGCGACAACCGGCTCCCGCTGATCCCCATCCCTCCCAACAAAGCCTTCACTGTCAGTTGTTGCTCATGCAGGAACATCCGGAGCGTCCGAATCTCCGGCACGGAAGCATTGAAGCGTGACGCGAGACGCTCCTCCTCCTCCTGACAGCCCGCCAACAACTCCAGCGTGAGAGATGCTACCCTGCTGGCCTGCTGCTCGATCACTTCCATAGCCGTTCCGTTGCTCAATTCAGATATTATCTCAAACAAATTTCATACCATTCGGCACCGCAAGAGATTCACCGATTTTGCCAGCCCTTGGAGCAGGCTGAATGCAGAAATTCCCGTCCCTGCAAAAAAAGAGGGGGAGTTTCTTACTTTCCAGCGTTCTCACCGGATTTGTTGCCGTTTTTGACAATCCATCCAGAGAGGGATTTATGCCCTCACCTCTGTGCGGGTCTCCTGCAGGCAGTCCACCCGTGCGAAGAGTTCATCGACGTTACCCCGGTAGTGCTTCCGCAAGAACTCCTGAAGCCCCTCAGGACTCACGAGGTGTTGACGCACCGCCGCAAACACCAGCGCACCAAGCGCTGCTTCTCTGGCCCCCAGCACACGACGAAAAGGGAACCGATGAACAATCCCTTTGGTCTCCTGCATGGGAAGGGAATCATCCACATAGATGACGGAGGAGGAGTCAAGCCGGTCCAGGAATGAACGCGAGAGCACATCCTTCAACCCGTCGGACGAAGTGATCAGGACGATGTCCGGTCGTTGAATGCCGGTGAACACAATCTCTTCCGGACTGAACCAGAGCTCTGAAACGGAGAAACCTGATCCCTGCGTCACCGGGTTGTCGTTCTTTTGGGAAACGAATAGTCCACCAGCGATCGCGGCGCCGCAGACAAGTCCGGCGGACGATTGCACGCGCTCACCCGCGCTCCCCGCGAGGATAACGCTCTTCGCGTGCTTTAACATGGGAACTTTTCCGACCGGGCGAAGGATCTCGTCTCCCGGCACCTGCCCCCCGTTCCCCTTCACCACCCCCTCCTTCCACCGCTCTACAAACGTACTACGATCCTTTCGATCGGCGAGGACGCCGAGGGTCCATCCATTCCGGTCTGCAATATCTCTGAGTTTGCGGCCGTCCAGGTTGTTGGCAGGAACAGCGAACTCCGTACACAGTTCGAGAACCTCAATCACCGCGAATCCTTCCCATGCAATCGCCTGTTGGAGCAACTGCGGGAACGTCGGATCCGTTGCAAGTGTCCTCGCGACGAACGGGGCATGGCTCGCTTTGAGGATGGCACAGAGGTCGATGGGTGGAACGATATTTCCGGCAGGAGTGGTGGCAGTGACAAAGCATTCCGGCGTCACGCTGGAGCCCTGCCCCCCTGTCATCCCGTACACAAAATTATCACAGATGATCACGGTCACGTCAACATTAAGCACCGCCGCATGGACGAGATGTTGGAGCCCGATCATCGCACCGCCGTCGCCGATGAGGACGACGGTCTTCAGAGAGCCTTTGTCGAGGACCGAATCCGCGAGGGCGATCCCTGTGGCAAAGGCCGTTGAGCGTCCATGGGTTGTATGGACGGTGTGGAGCTCCTTGAACAACCCATCCGCGAGGCCTATACACCCGATATCCGTCACCAGCGCGAGCCGGTGTGGAGGGATCTGCAACTCCACCAATGCTTCGTTGAGTCTTCGCAGCACTGAGGTGTGCCCGCATCCCTTGCAAAATGGAAAGCGGGGCTCGTCCACCAAATAGGTGGAATGGATGGGGAGGACGGATGTCACGCCGGTTGCCATGGTTCCTCAAACAGTGCTACCAGGATCTCTTCGGGAGTGATCATGGAGCCGATCTTGTTTACCCCTCGTACCTTCTTTCCCTTACAATACCGCTCGAGAACCGAGCGGTAAAGTCCAGAAATGTTCTCTTCTGCAACGAGAACGGTATCCACCCCCTGGAGGGCGTGGGTCAGTTTTTTCACCGGGATGGGGAACAACGAATGGATCACGAGCAGCGAAATCCGTTCACCGGTATTCCGGGCCTGGATCACAGCACTCTGAGCCGCGCGGGCGGTCACACCGTAACTTACCACCAGGGTTGTGGCGGATGGTTGGAGATCGGAGACAACAGAAACAAAATCGTCGAGACGCCAGTGGATCTTTTGTTCGAGATGTTTGAGAACGTCAAGGGTCTCCGTCGAGTTCTTCTGCAGCCTTCCTTGTTTGTCATGGGCGGAACCGGTTGCGGTGACTTTCCGATCGCCCCCGACCGGCGCGAAGGGGGGGATTTCGTGAGGCACATCGAAGTAGTACGTCCCTCTTCGATCAGAACGGTTGTACGAGCCAAGATCCCGAAACGCAAAATTCGCGGGACGGTTCTGAGACGTCGAGCGGGAGAGCGACGTATCATTGATACTTTCGATGGTCATACCCGTCTCTTTGTCGCTCAGCAGAATGACCGGGATTCGGAGTAATTCCGACCAGGTGAACGCGAGGATCGTCAGCTCATAACACTCACGGGCATTGGTCGGACAAAGAACGGGAAGGGTGTACCCGCCGGAGGTACAATATTCTGCGAGCAGAACATCCCCCTGGGCTCCCTGCGTTGCACCACCGGTGCTCGGGCCCAATCTCTGGACAAGCGCCACAACCAGCGGTGTTTCCGTCATCAAGGCATACTGCACTGATTCGATCATCAGCGCCCAACCGGGGCCCGATGTGGCCGTCATCGCTTTGTACCCGCGCATCGACGCGCCAATACAGTAGGCGATGGCGGAGATCTCGTCCGGTGCACTCAGGGCGATCCCCCCTCTTGCAGGGAGAAGGTCGATCATGGTTTTGAAGATGCCGGTGGCGGGGGTAATGGGGTACCCGGCAAAGAACGTGCAACCTGCCTGGAGCGCCCCCTCTGCCATCATCTGATTGCCGGAGCGCAGGCGAAAGGACTGAGGGAGATGGGATGGTGTTTGCGGCATGGGCTGGAGGGCCTTCAGACCCCGGCGGGATCGTAGCTCGCCATGACACCGTCCAACGCCTGCCCCCGCGCCTGCAATTCGTTGAGCTTCTGGACGATTTTCAGCACGTCGCCGCTCCGCTCCTCCACGAATTCACCGACAAATTGTTCCACATCGGGATAGTCACACAACGCGGCGACACGCTGGTAGAACTTCACCATCTCGTTCTCCCGTCTCATCGCCTCGTTGAGCAAGCCGCAACTGTTGCGGCACGCATGGGCACAACGGAGATCATCAATGTTCATAGCATCCTCTTAATTATTTCGTTCAGACGGAATTCCAGCGCTGGGACGGGCGAAGGTTCGCATCGATGAGCGTTCCGCACGGTAGGCAAATTCAATTCCAGCCAGCAACGCCAATTTATTCATGGGCAACAAGTGGTGATGCCGTTCAGGAAGGACTCCGTTCAGCGCCCCGAGCACACTCTCCGGTTTCACAAGTGGACAGCGCTGGAGAAACGCCCCCAGCATGACCATGTTGGCGATCTGCTTCTTGCCGAGCTTCACGGCTTCCTGTTGCGCGGGGATCGCCAGCACCTCAATGTCCGTCCGCGTGGGGGGGCGGATCATGGCCGACTCTTCAAAGAACAGCATCCCTCCGGGTTTGATGCTCCCCTCAAACTTGTCGAGCGAAGGCTGGTTGAGAACCACGGCCGAGTCGAAGCGGGATACAATCGGGGAACTGATTCTCGATTCCGCAATAATAACCATGCAATTGGCTGTCCCTCCCCGCATCTCCGGACCGTAGGAAGGCATCCAGCTCACTTCTTTGCCGTCGATCATCGCTCCATAGGACAGGATCTGGCCCATCGATAGGACGCCTTGCCCTCCAAATCCCGCAATAATCATTTCGTGTGCTCGATGCATACGTTTTCTCCGAAAATAAATGGACCTGCAATTCCTTATAAAGGCGTCGGCGCGACGTCGAAGGAATATACCGTACCTTCCGTCGGACCGCCTTGCGACATGCCTTTCACGACGTACTCGACGTGGTCGTTGACATGGAAGGGGCCTATCGTGGCAAGCCAATAACTGTTTCCCTTCGCGTCGTCATTGTACTGCCAGTATGCCTGAACTTCCTCCTGCTTCCGAACTCTGCCCTTCCCTGTCACGGTCCACTCTACCGAAACATATTGCCCCATCTCAATCGGCCACGTTCCTATCCAGAGACCCACCGGCACTCCCTCCACCACCTCGTCCGGGCTCCGGAACGCATCGGGTGTGTTATGCCAGAGTTCCATGGTTCCTCCTTAAGGCTTGCCGGGACTTCCGTCCCGGTCCGGTTCGCTCACTGGGGTACCTTGAGATCCCCCAGCGGGTACATCGGGAACATATTTTTTTCCATCCA
>DKJQ01000315.1:11543-11711 GCA_002454845.1 Ignavibacteria bacterium UBA6688 | reverse complement strand
CGCCGTTTTCCCCCACGACGGCATGGATCTCTCCCTGCATCACGCTGAAGCTCACACTCTCAAGAGCAACCGTTCCGCCGAAGCGTTTGGAGATGGTTTGAAGCTCGATGATCGGTGGCATGATGACTGTTTTATAATCCCGTCAGAAGTTATTACTCCTTGATTTTC
>DKJQ01000315.1:8481-11500 GCA_002454845.1 Ignavibacteria bacterium UBA6688 | reverse complement strand
CTGATTTTCCTACCCCGCTGACTTCACCCCTTCAATGAGCCGGTCAAGCTCTTCGAAGTTGTTATAGATATGCGTTGAGATCCGGAGGCCGTTGACTCCCCCTTCCGAAACGCCCCGGGTGCGAAGCTTGAAGGTGTTAAGGTGTTGCTGCAATTCAAGGAAGGGGAGTTTGGTGTGCTGAAAGGTGATCATGGCGCTCCGTTCCGCGTCGTTGGCCGGCGAGAGGACCTTGATCTGTGGAATCTGCGACAGCGCGTTGAAAAGGTATGTCGAGAGCGCTTTGTCGCGCTTCCAAACGTTTTCCAAGCCAATCTTTTGGAGAAAGGTAACCGCAACTCCTAAACCAACGCGCAGGGGAACATTGACGGTTCCGTATTCATATCGTTGCGCCGAGGGGTGAAACGCCAGCGTCCCTCTTGCCAGATCGAAGCCGTTGTCCGAATACGCCCCCACAAACTTTGGCTGGATCACGTCGAACATCTCTTTTCGTACGTACAGTATCCCGGTTTCCTTGGGCCCCAGCATCCACTTGTGCCCGCACGCCGCGTAGGCATCGCAACCGATGTCGTGGAGATCGAACGGGAACATCCCGGCTGTTTGCGCTCCATCAAGGAAGAGCCAGATATTTTTGCTTTTTGCCAGCTTCGATATTTCCTTGACGGGGAGAACTTGTCCGGTGGTGGTGGTACCGTGCGGGATGCTGATGAGGCGGGTCTTGCGGGTGATGAGCTTTTGGATCCGGTCGATGTTCTCCTGAGCGGAGAACGTTGAAGGCTCAAATAATCTGATCACCACCCCTTCCCTCTTCAACAGGGCGAGCCAGGGGACAGAGTTTGCTACGTGCTCATGGGTTGTGGTGATGATCTCATCCCCTTTTTTCAAAGGAAGACCGTTGCACACCACGTTGATTCCTTCCGTGGCATTCCGCATGAACGCGAGTTCCTCCAAATCGCAGCCGAGGAGTTGCGCGATGGGTGTTTTCACCTCCCTCCAGACCTGGTCGTTGTGTCCCGTCTCGGAGATCTTTTCCAACTCATCCATCTTGGCTTTGACCGCGTCGATCACGACGTACGGTGAAGCGCCGAGTCCGCCTGTGTTGAAATAGGCACGGTCGTGTGTAAGCGGAAATTGAGTACGGACAAATTTCCAAAAATATTCATCCGTGGGATCGATCGCCGGCCAAGGAACAGATATTGGATCCTTGGTAGAAGCACTGCCGATGGTCGGCAGACTTGTTGCCGCCACAACACCGGCAACGGTTCTTAGAAATTCTTCGCGTTTCATAGGTTTCTTTCGTCAGTATGCATAGTCAATGGTTACAATTGCCTTTTTCTTTACCCTAATCTCCGCATCGATGTAGGCACTTTTTTCGATCCGAAGATTCTTGTGTTTCACCTTCTTATCGTTCACGCTCACACGAACACCCTTTGCCCCCTTTGGAAGCAACAGATGCAGATCGACGGCGGCGTTCCCCCGTACTTCCAACGTGCATGTTTTCGCTTTCGGATCATGCACATACGAATATTCAAACGATGCCCCTGAGGCGCCATAAACAGCGCACGCCTTTGCTTCATTCCTTCCTGCGGCATCCCACCGCGGTGAAAGCCGGACTTTTTGATAGAGTTTATGCTCGTCGACAATTCCCGCGAGACCTTCGATGAGGGCGTACAGCATTGCCGCAGACCCCCATCCATCCGTCGGCTGGGCGTCCGGACTCGTGCTCGTCTCCTTCGTTGCGTGCTCCCCGTTTGGAAAATACCAGAGATACGATTCGTCGTTCTTCGTCAGTTCCGCGTACTTCAGCAACTGTTCGACCCCGTACTCTTCGGATCCATGCTCGAATGCAGCTCGGGCAAGCTCACCACCAACAAGCGGCATGATCCCGCCGTTGCAGTACGCCCCCGGCACGATCTTCGCTTCGCCGAAGATACCCGCGGGGAACGGAGGATCGACACTGAACCATGGGGCAAACGCCCCTGTTTCTTTCTCCCGCTTCTTATACTCTTCAATAATAGCAACCGCCATTTTATGTGTTGCCATGCCCCGGTTGATATCCATGGGGTTGGAAAGCGTAAGTTGATTCTCTTCATCCACCCCTTCGATCTTCACCGGCACGAGATGGACATGGTGCGTGTAGAACCTTCCGTTGAAGCACACTTTATTTGCCCGCTTGCGGAAGGCGTCCGCAAACTTCGTCCAATACAACGACCGCTTCCTGTTACCGAGATGGGAATAGAAGGCTGCCATCTGCCGGAACGCCTCGTAGTACCCCGAGTTGTCCCCGTGCATGACCCCCCAGAACGTGTGTTCATTGATCTGAAAATTGAGCCACTCGTGGCGCCCTGCGGTATAGTCAAAGTCCCAGGTATCCATGGTGTAGGCACGCTTCACGAGCTTATTCTTCCGGTCCCAGCGCCATTCGTCGGTCAGGATATAATTGAGCGCTTTCTCCATATGCGACAACAGGCCCTCGAGCCACCGGTCGTCCCCCGTCGCCTGCCATGCAAGATGGATCGCCTTGATGAACCGGAACTCGACATCCGCCTCAACCGGCACGCGGACGTACTTTGCCCAGTTCTCCTTTTCACATGGGAGCTTTTCCGGAGTCATTGTGAAGTAGTCAAATAGCCAGCCTTTTGCCGTTTGGGTCTCAGCGAAGTGATCGACGGCGCTCTGCAGATCGGTCTCCCAGTACTTCGCCCCGCGCATCATATCGGAATGATCGCGCAGCCAGATGCTTGGCGCGTCGGGGGAGCGGTAGCCACGCACCTCCGTGCCGAACATGTTGTATTCGGCCGTATCCCGACTGAGGAAATACTTGATGCGGGGAAGCAGCAGGTCGAGCTGGGGGTGACCCGATTGGATGAAGGTTTCTTTCATGAGGTCTTAGCGTGTTCTTGAAAAACCGTTTTCCTTTGCCACGAACCTACCGGCGGGGGCACGCAGGCACAAAGTGTTCATAAGACAATTTTTGAAGATTCAATGTATTCTTCGCGTCTTGCCCGCCCGACTGCCTGCG
>DKJQ01000315.1:0-8425 GCA_002454845.1 Ignavibacteria bacterium UBA6688 | reverse complement strand
CAGCAGGCGGGCGGGGTGCCTTCGTGGCAATTCTTTTTTCTTTTTCAGCAGCCTCTTCGATGAGAATAAATGATCTTTCGATTATCGCATAATGGAGAAATAGCCGATATGTTGTCCGCCGTCGTACTCAACAACATAGATATACAAACCGCTTACGACTTCGATGCCCCCTTTGGAGAACATATTCCATCGCAATGTGCCGTCATTGAGGTTTCCGGAATCGCGATGGAACTGATGGATAAGCTGCCCCGAAACATCGAGAATGGTAAGCATCGACCCGGGGGGAAGATTGTAGAAGATAAGATGATGATCGAAGCTGTCGGTGCGACTGTCCCAGAAAGCCATCCGTTTATACGGGTTGGGCTTGACGCCGATACGGGCGTTTCTTGTCAAAACATCGTGCCCGCTTGGAGCCGGAGTCTTCACCTGAAACGCCGCGCCCAGATCCTTCAATCCGGGTGTCGTTGTTGGAAACAACGGGTTGAGTGTTGTGAACGGATAGACCCCTTGCCACAACCCTCTTGCGCCGTTTCTGTTCAGATTCGAGCTCTCGATCGTCGACGTTGTCCGCTCGTTCACCCCTGCGTACGATGGGCCGAGATCGTAATGACCCGAGGTGAACGCGGAGACATAATACCAGTACGAGAAACCGAGGTTGACATTCCTATCCTCCCACAGGTAGTGATAGCCCGTCACCGTCAGATCAATTGCCGAAGTGAGGGAGTTCTTCGGAATGATCGCGACTAACTCATACGGTCCCCACGAATCCGGCGGACCGGTTGCATTGTCGCCGATGGGATTGGGGAGGCGGTTGGGATTTACCGGCTGCAAAAGCGACACGGAAACCGGTCCGACTGTTGTCGATCTCCAATACTGATCAAGAGCGCGCATTCCCCCGGTAAGCCAATTGACGTCCTTCCTTTGAGATACCCGCCAGATTTTGTACCCGCTGAAGTCCATATGGCTTTCCGCCCGGCGGTCCCAGCGCACCCGGACCCTGTTTTCAAAGGTAGTTGCGAGCAATACATCCGGCGCAGCGGGGGGCTCCGGGATGTTGTATCCATTTTCGAACGCCCACCGCGCCGCCGCGACCGCATTCTGGACCCCATGCAGACGATATCCGCCGGCCTCCGCCCAGACTATCGTCATGCTTTCCCCCACGTCGAGTGAGAACGGGCCAAGACCGCTCAAAAGATCACCATCGAAATTATCATGACCCGTGAACCCCTTTTTCCAGGAAGGTTCATACGGATTGACTTCAAACGCTGCTTCGTTGTAAACGAGATCGGAGAAGAGTTTCCGATCGCCATTGGGACGCGAAGGATCAGTCTTCGGAATGAACGTAGTGGGGTCTCCGGCAAGACCCGATACAAAGAAATTCGGATCCGGCGAGAGGTCGAGCTTCATCGAATCCCTCGATCGACCTCCATCCCGATACCATGCACCTATGGCGGCTGTGTGAACATACTTCGGATTCTCACTTATTCCTCCTGTGCCGAGCCCATTGGTGGAAAGTCCGCGCCCTTGTCCTGCCGATGCGTACCAACCCCGCTCAGGTCCAACACCGATACCATGCGTGCCGTAGAGAGTCTCCTTGTCAGGCAAACTTTGAAGTGTTGTCGATTCACCACCCCCCTGTTTAACGGCAACCCATGACCAGGCGCTCCAAACGTCGGTATAAAACCGCTCAGGATGACTATTTAATCCCATGTCCCGTGCCCCTCGCTGACTTTCACCTGCAAACGCGACCACCATATCCCATGGGGCTCCCAGGGGATCGGGATCACCCACGTAACCGATTGCCCGCGCGGAGCCAATTCGACTCCCTCTTCCACCGGTCGTTGCAAGGTAGTAGGACCCAAATACCTCCCCGTGTGCCATCAGCGCGAGAGCCTTAATTCTATTCAGCCCCTGTCGACCGGTCTGAACTGAGTCCGGAATCCCATCTCCGTTTATATCCAGCACGCCGGTATTCCTGAGCGTTATCTCCACGACAATGAAATCGTTGAAGTTGTTCCAGTTCAAAGTGAACTGGTGAATCTTCAGTGTTACGTCGATGCCGATGGTTGTCGGCCACCCGGCTTCGTAGACCGCGTGTGTACGCTTCACCGGGTCCACCCAGCGTGTCTCCCGGGCATAGTTCCGCTCAGGATCATCCGCACCAAGGAGTGCCGGACCGAACGCCGCCATTGCATACTTTCCCCCGGCACCGGCATGATGAGAGGGATTTGTTTTTCCGCCGATCACAGCAGGATTCCAGGCCGAGTCCGGATTGAATTCCAGCAAATACATCCCCTTGGCCCAGAACATCCCGTACGGCCAGCCACCGGGCCACATGTGTGTCGGTGTTGACCATGCACGATCGAAGTTGCCTATCCGTAAGAACGTACTGCGTAACGGCAGATTCGTTTCTCCATAGAACGGTCCGACATTCGGCGGAAGAAACGAGTCCCATAACTCCCCCGCGATCATTACACCCGCTTGTTTTGTTGTGTCAACCTGCCGCGCAAACGTCTCCCCCGACACAAGACTCTGTACAAAAATAACTGCCATCATCAAGCGCTTCATCGTATCATCTCCTTCCCTCCTTCAACACCACCGTGCCGGCTCCCTATTCCACCGGCGCAAGAGTCTGGACATCCGACCTCAGAACCCACGTCCCTTCTTTCACAAAGTGTGTTGCAAAGGCTCTCCGCACACGCCCGACCGACCGGTTCGCGTACGATCCGTGGATCGTCATGCCGGTGAAGAACACGCCGGAACCTTTCGGGACTTCAAGGTTCACGATCTTGTCCTTCTCGAGTCCTTCGATTTCGAACGAGTAAATTGTTTCCTTCCATTCCTTGCCGGCCCGATCGCGCATCACCACTTCCGCTTCCCATGATTGGTGGTCCCTCACGTTTGTGGATTTGTGCGTCTTGTACAGGCCCTGGGTATGGCTCCCGGGGACCACACACAGTCCCCCATTCTCGCCATCGGTATCGCTCATCGCGATCCAGCAGGCCATGAGGGTGCTCGGTTCGTTGGGGAGATAATGGGTGTCCTGGTGCAACGCCGTCCCCTTTCCCGCTTCGGCCGGCCATTTCTCCAGGTACATCGTTTGCACGATCATCGGCTTCGTGCTTTGCAGAATCTGACGTATGATCGAAACCATGTTCGGATGCTTTGCCACATACGCCCACTGCGGGTTGTCCACATGGTTATGCAGACTCTCGCGGAATTTCTTGTCCTGGGTCGCCTCGTAGTTGACAAAGGTATCGACTTCCTCGTGGGACAGAAGATTCGGTACCACGAGGTAACCATCGCGGCGATACTGCTCGAGTTGGGCAGGGGTGAGTTGCAGGGAAGACGTGGTGTGCATGTGCCCTTGTCCTTCCATCATGGGGTTTGTCTGAAGGGAATGTTGAGCGTCCCGTTTCTTAAGGAGATTTCGGTGCCGAAGGTGCGTCCGGTGCCGGCGAGTTTCGCGCTGAAGGAACCGACAATGATCCTGTCCCGTGTCAACCGCAGGTTCGGGCTGAAGCCGGACTCGTTCCCCGGAAACTGATAAAAGAGGCCGTCCGCATCGACCGGACCGAGACGCAGAACGCAGCGGGCAATCGAAAGAAGCGAGTCGTTCCTGCCCACCCGGAAGCTGATCTCCAGGAAGGCCGTGTGATCCCCTGAGTTCAATTCCGTCTGGATCTGTCCATCCAGGAACGATGAAGTCTGCCGCGCGAACGACCGGGCGCTTTGATAGGTAACGGAATCAATTCTGAATGAAATGATCCCCCCCTCCCCAAAGAGCAGCGCCTGCGCGTTGGACTCCTCCACTGCGTATTCCCTGCAGGAGACAATGAAACTGATCCCGCACAGAGCAACCCAGAGATTCTTTCTTATCCTCATAGAACCGGGCTTTTTCTGATTCGTCTCATTCATAGCGTACAGATGAGGAACGTGACCCTCACACCATGGAAGCCACCGGTCTCAATGAACCGGAACGGGTTCTCTCCATTGCCTTGGAACACCGTATCGTTCGCTTGCTTTTCTGACCGTAGCCAGGGATGCAAGGGGAGTCCCCGGGACGACGTTGAACCCGTCTCCCAGGATCAGCCCACCGGAAGGCGCAAGGACATCGAGAAGGTGGAGAGTCTCCGTTTTAATTTCATCCGGGGTTCCCTGGTAGAGAGCCATCGGATCGATATTGCCATGCAAGACAACCTTGCCGGCGAGGAGGTTCATTTCCTCGGGCTTATTGGCCGAACCGAAACCGTGCAGCATCGTGATATGAAGGTCCTCCAGCAGCGCCGGATGCAAATGCACGTTGCGTCCGCACAGGTGCATCAAGCGTCCATCGGGCCGATCACACCCGAATATTCCATAGAGACGTTGGCCGACCGGAACACAAAACTCCCTGTACTGTTTCAGCGAGATAACCTGAGCTGAGTCGTCCGAGTAGTTCAAGCCGTCGTTGAGCGGTCTTCCGGACGCTCTCCGGAATTCCGATTCGACTTCGATATACCGGTCCGTCACCCGTCGGAGAAATTCATGGCAGAGGTCGGGGACCTCCAGAAGCCAACGGTAAAAATCCGCCCCCGCCATCTCCACCGCCGTCATGAACGGACTGTCGCCATTGATGGAGAGCGTCACATGGACGGGGATCCGCTCGCCGTTGAGCCGCACATCAACGCGTTCCGCCGTCTCCTTCATGGTGCGGTACCATTCCAGCTTCTTCCCCCAGAGCGTTTCACGCCAGTCGGGGAATTGGCGCTTGACCAGTTCATCCGGCGTACTGACGCATGGCGTTGCATTGGGCGTCTCATGCTCCTGCCAGAAGATTTCACAGCCGCACCCGTCAGCGTTCGTGACGTTTTGAAAATCGGGAGAGATGGTGACGGACGGCGACGTCAGCCAGTCATCAGGAACGTTCTCGACCCGCCACTTGATGTTTTCCAATTGATGGATCAACTGGGTGACGGGGTCGGAGAAATACTCCCCGAACGTGATGCCGCGTGCATGCAACAGGTACCGCGCTTCAATCCCGAGGGAGACGGGAACCCTGTCAAGGAACCGGAACTGGCAGGCATCCTCAAGCCGCTTCCTGTTGCGTTCTATTTCCGAAGCGGGATACTGAATATCGACACGATGGAGCATATCGACTCCTGGTTCAACAAGCGCACCCTTCTCTCATCCCGGGAAAAAGAAAAGATTTTCCACGAAGGACACAAAGACTTCGTCGAGACTTCGACGAGCTCAGTCGAGTCGCTCAGTCGACACGGCACAAAGAACAGCCAGAGGCCTGACACAACAGTTGCGACAGCAACTGACAAATTGGAAAACGAGAAGTTTCTTTCAACGTCCGGCTACTTTGTTGGCGGGGTCCTCCACATATAATTCGGATCAACAAACGGCTCATCGTTCCGGTGACGCTCCATCAGCGTTATTTTCTTCTGGAGAAGTTCGCCAAAGTTCTCGCCGTAGCAGTGTTCCGTCTCCCCGATGGTTGAGACCGGCATGAAATCCGTCCCGCTCGTTTGGCATAATGTGAGTAATGTTTTGGTGTTTTCCAACTCAAGGTCGATCATTTCGTGCACGCCAGCCTTGTACGTTTTCTTGAGGACTGGATCGGATGTTTGTCCGTATCCATGAACGGACGCGATCCAGGCGACCAGATTCCGGAGCGTCGCATAGAAGCAGCGCATCGCCACCAGCCGGTCGTGCTGATCCTGAAACACTCTTCGTTCCGGAGTACCGGACGGAAGGTTTTCTACGAGTGATGCCGATTCGGCGATCGCTTCCGACAACGGGGGCAAAGTCGCTGTATCGAGAATAATCCGCTTCTCCTCCGCTTCCGCAACGGTGAGAAAATTCCACATCATGTCGTTATTGAGATCGATCCGGTTGGGGTTGTTGAAGGTGGCAACGAGATAGCGCTCGTAGTATGCCCGGTCCGATTCCGGGATCGCGTCGATATTCGGCGCGAAGGGCCGGACCCAAAGCCTGAACCATGGGAAGGCAAACGTTGAATAAGGAACACCGGGGGGAAGACCACGGACCGCGGTATCGGAGAGGTTCCAGAGACGGATCAAGGCACCAGAGCGAGATTTTCCGACCCAGCGTTCTGCGCAATCCGCCAGGACGGCTTCAAGATCATTCCCCTCCTGAAGTTGGAATGAGCGAAGCACTTCCCCGTTGATATCGTACGGAGCAAGGGAGTTCGGCGCAACATGGGCAAGGACATGACGGATGCCCTGGGCACGCGCCTGTTGGAGACGCTCGAAGACGAGCCGCGGAAAAGGAACCCCGATCACATTGCCGGCCGCGAGGTCGAGGGTGGCGTGACGAAGCGCCCCCACGGCCTCCAGTTGCTGCTGCTCTTCTTTTTTGTCTGCAAATTCAAAATAGCCGAATCGCCCCGCATCGATCCCATTTCCTAATCCTTCAATGATCGTTGGCCGCTCCGCATCGAACGGTCCCAGGTCGCAGACCAATCGGAAATCAGGATTGACCTTGCGGGCTTCATCCCGGAGAAGATGGTAGTACGTCAAAACGTTCTTCCCTGCCGCGCGCGCAATCTCCTGATCGTTTTTCCATTCACGGATCAGGTACGGGCCGCCGTTCCTTCCGGCATAAAGCGAGCTGACGAATTCGAACCCCGCACCGCTATCGTTCGTCCAGAGATGCATGAAGCCGATCTCCGGAACCTCCGCCATGATGTTCCGGACCAATGCGCGGTAGTGGTCTTGCGTGACAGGATGAGCCATGGCCAGCGTATACCGCGGGCGGAAACTTTCGCGGGGATGGTCGATGCGCGCACCGCGGAGAAAGGCATACTTTTCCCAGAAGGCTTCCGGCATCGAGCGGGGAGAATTGATGTGGAGGCCCGGGATGAGTCCGTGTTTCCGCGCCAGGGCCGCGTGCTGTTTGAGGAGGCGCAGGTTGGCATCCAGGTACGTCTGGGGGTAGTAGCCTTTTAACAGGGGGCTGGAAACAAACTGATCGAGGTCGGGACTGTAATCATAGAAGCACGAGTAGACATCCCCGGGTGGGCCGGATTCGAACGGCTGGGGAACGCCGAGACCGTTGATGCTGACATGGCTGAACCCCTGCCGCGCCAGCTGCTGCATGAACGCGTCCCGGTCAAAATGCCGCGCGTGCCGCAGGCTTCCGACGAGGAAGTCACTCAGGTTACGAAGCCATAGAAACGTTGGAACCACCTGATGCTTTCGGTTTAGTGGAAAGAGAGACCCGTGTATCGACACGTCCCTCTCATCCCGTGGAACCGCTTCAACGGAGCGACTTACGTCGCTCCGAGTTCCTTACGAACAATCCTCGTCCCCTCCACCATCGCCTTCAATTTACCGAACGCCCGCTCCCGCGGCATGAACTTCATCCCGCAATCCGGGACGATCACCATTCGCTCTGCCGGAATACACTGGAGAGCCCGGCGAATTCTTTTTGCCACCACGTCCGGTGATTCGACCGCTTCATCCTTCACATCGATAACGCCCACAGCCACTTCTTTGTCGGTCTTGTATTGCTTAAATAGTTCCAAACCGATGCCGTCCGAGACCGCAAACTCCAGGCAGATCTGGCTTGCGTTGACATCGAGAAGCGCTGGAAAGAGGTCGGCATACTGTCCTTTGAAGAGTTTCTTTAACTGATAGTTGCCGTAGCAGACGTGTACGGCGATCTTCGCTTTTACTCCGTCCACCAGACGGTTGAACGCCTCCACCAGCCAGGGCATGTCCTTCGGATACCCGACCCACACCGGCTCGTCGATCTGGATGAAATCGCATCCGGCAGCAACAAGACCCTTCAGTTCCTTGTTGAGGATATCCGCCAGGTCAAAAATCAGCTCCTTGTCGCTCTTATAGTATTCGTTGGTCGCCCGTTTGGCAAGCATCTGGGGTCCCGTGACACAGACCTTCGTTCCCACGCGCGCGTGGTCTTTGAGGAAGGTGAAATGCTTGTCCATGTTCAGGCTTTGCTTCCATCGTACTTGTTCCGTTATAACCGGATCGGGCATTTGGATCGACGGATCGAGGTCCCCGATGGGAATCATCTTCGGATGATCAAAATCGAACCCATGAATGCGCTTCGAGAAGAAGTACACCATCGTCTCGCGGCGTATCTCGCCGTCCGTGATGATATCGACCCCCGCGATCTCCTGGTCTGTAATAACGGACTTGACTGCATTATCATGCGCCTCCTCCACTTGAGCCGGAGTCAAGGCCCCTTTCGCACCGAGTTCGCGCACATGATCGAGCCACTTGGGAAATGAATAACTTCCGATAACACTCGTGGGGAGAAAATTCATGATAGAGGTTGAAGGTTGAAGGTTGAAAGTTGAAAGTTGAAGGTTCGTCGCGGACCATTATCCAAGAAGTTTAGAGTTTCAAGTTTAATGTTCAAAGTTCGCGATTCACATTTCACATTTCACATT
>DKJQ01000107.1:24977-25377 GCA_002454845.1 Ignavibacteria bacterium UBA6688 | reverse complement strand
GAAGGGGAGATCATAACCGGCGCCGAGAGACGACCGGAACCTGTCGTAAAGCTTCGCTCCGGCGACCAACCGCTGAAACTGGTCGAATCGGAGGCACCGACACGCCAGTAATACGTTACGTTTTTGGATAATCCTTCCACCTGGAGAGAGGTCTTCTCAATCCGTGTAATGGTGATGGTGTCCCGTTTGAAGTTCCTATCGGTGGAGTACTGGAGTGAATAGAAAAACGCAGCCGGCGAGGCAGCCCATTCAAAAATCGGGTTAATCGAAACACCTTTTGCCTCGTCGGAAGGAGCGACGGGCACCGGCGCCGCCAACCTGCCCGATCCGGTTGTGAACGATGCCTCCAGGGACCAGTCACTCGATCCGGTTGAATCCTTCGCGCTCACCCGCCAGTAAT